>CALHDG010000011.1 GCA_938023075.1 uncultured Chitinophagales bacterium | reverse complement strand
TACCATCTTTTTGGATTATACCGGCTGCTCTAAATTTTTCATCCGACACTTTTTCACTACTTCTTAAAGAAACCAATACCCAATCTACATCATCTTCACTGTAATCTGCATCTGTAAATCCTGAACCCTCTGTTCCTGAATAATACCATGGTGCACCACTATAAGGCTGTCCTGCCGGAGTTGGTGTAGCTAAACTGCTTGTTGGTGTTTGACCGGGTAATAGTTTTCTAACTGTACTTAGCTCTGTAGAATGTTGTTCATTACCTTCATCATAAGGACCTTCTAAATATATTTTAATATCTAAATTAGTTAATGAAAGACCGTAGCAACTCCCATCATCTTCACAAGCAACTGGATTGTAGTTGCAAGCCATATCATCTGTACAACCAAGCACTGGGTTGCAAGGGTCTGCGCAAGCCATATTTCCATTTATTGAATAAGAGGATAAACTTACATTTGCCGATGGACAACCTCGTTCACTAACAATATAAAGTTGATTTCCAACTACTGTAATACCTTCCGGTTGAGCTTCATCTAAAATAAATTCTTCATCAATATAGTTTAAAGTCATTGTATTGGAAGCATTGAATAAAACCTCAAATTCTACTATCTTTTTGTTCCCTTCACTAACTATTAAAATATGATTAGCAAATGGAGAACCTGAATCAAAGTTTTGACCTAAATGATGTAAGCCAGAAGCATCGCTATCTCGATATTCGTTGTTACAATATACAGGATCATTAAAATATTGATCTTGTAATAATGCAGAAGTGATTGCACCTATTGATCCTTGCGAACTACTGGTTGGCAATACAACTGTAGCAGAAAACAATTCTCTGTTAAAATGTTCTCTTACAAAAAACAATCTATTGGTATGCGGATCGTAAGTGATGCCTTCTAATCCATCTCCAGTACTCGCTAATGAAATACCCGTTACAACAGAATTTATTTTTGTGAGGTTTTGGGTATTATTATTATACTCTAAAAAGTATACTTCATTTTTGTCTTCTTCAATTAAGGCGAAGTAGTTATCTTCAAGATAAGTTAAGCCTTCAAGATCATCATCATTTAAACCATTAATACCCACATTAAATGATTGATTAGTATTTAAACTATAGCCTTTTATATTAAAGCCACCAATGGCATCGTCCATAGGCATTAGAAAAACGTTATCTGTGCTTGAATATGCTAAACCGGAATATTCTTCATTTGCACTTTCTTGGTGCATAATCTGCCGGTTTCCAATGTCACAAATAATTTGACTATTGCTTACAGTTGCATTTGTCAGAAATAGCATTAATAAATAAAAAAGTTTTTTTTGTAAAAAAGCAAAGGGGTTTTTTGTGGTCTCTAAATATGTAATATTGTTCATGATTAAATTTATTTTTTTGCATTCATTCACGCATTCCTGCTTTGCGTTTTCAGTTGGTTTAAAGTGCTACTGAAAAGTTGAGCACACTATAAAAATTTTACCGGTTTTAATTTTTTGAAATTAATGCATTGAACAAATCACTTACTTACATTGTTAATTTGTGTTGGTATTTATTTATTCAATACAGTTGCAAGATTAGCTTGGTTTTGAGGATTCTTAAAGGACAAAATTTCACTCTTTTCTGATTGAATATACAGCAAATAAAATAGGATAATCGATGCAAAACGCTGAACTTAAGAATGTAAGTAGTTGATTATCAACACAAAAGAGAGCAAGACAGAATTTGAGGTTTTTCTTAGCATTTCGGATAAAATAGGCACTATAAAAAGTACTATTAGTCTAATAATTAACCTTCAATATTCACATAAAGAATGAGAATAGCATAAATTTCCTAACTCTGACAAAGCCATTTTTTGTTAGACGAGTTGAAAAACGCAGGCTTAGTGGGGCTAAGGCGAGGCTTTTCAAGGAAGTATATCGGAAAATGGTAAAGTTAGATGGTAAATTTATTTTTTTCTCATTGCTAAACAATCAATCTTCTATATTTGCGCTATGAAAATATTGATTGCGGGTGCAGGAGATGTAGGCTTTCACCTGGCGCGTATGTTGTCTATTGAATATCATGATATTATTTTAATAGATGTAAACAAAGAGAAATTAGCCTATGCCGAAAACCACTTAGACATTATGGTGTTTAAGGGTAATGCAACTTCACCTGAGAGTTTGGCTAATGCCGGCATCCACGATTGCGATTTACTGATAGCGGTTACTTCCTCTCAATCCATCAATATTAACGTAGCTATTATTGGCAAGCAATTGGGGGCAAAAAAAACAGTAGCCAGAGTGAGCTATATGGAGTATGTACACGAAAACAGTCCGGTAGATTTTAAATCATTAGGAATTGATTATATGATCTCGCCCGGAGAATTGGCAGCTACCGAAATTGAAAAACTGATCGACAAATCTGCCTTTACCGAAAGTTTTGATTTTGATAAAGGAGAGCTTTCACTGGTTGGTTTAAATTTAAATGAGCAGGCTCCTTTAACTGATCGTTCTATTCAAAGCCTGGCTCAATTAGAGGGCGAGTTAAATTTTATGCCAGTTGCTATACAACGGAAAAGCGACATCGTAATACCAAAAGGAAGTGATTATTTTAGAAATGGCGATCATATCTATTTTGTTGCTAAACCCGAAGGCATTGAGCAAATTATGCAATTGTGTGGTAAAAGCACTATTGAAATAAACAATGTGATGATTTTGGGTGGCAGCCGTATTGGTTTTAAAACAGCACGAAATTTATGCAATGAACTCAGCATAAAACTAATTGAACAAAACGCCACCAAAGCTGCTGAACTTGCCGATGACCTTAACAATGTATTAATAATACATGGCGACGGCACCAATGTAGAGTTGTTAGAAGAAGAATCCATAAGTGATATGGATGCCTTTATTGCGGTAACCGGCAACTCCGAAACCAACATTATGTCGTGTTTATTAGCCAAAGCAAAAGGTGTTTCAAAAACGATAGCCTTAGTTGAAAATATGGATTACATTCAGCTAAGCCAAACCATTGGTATTGATACCTTGATCAATAAAAAACTAATTGCCGCCGGTGATATCTTTCGACATATAAGAAAAGGTAATATTATCTCTATTAGAAATTTATACGATACCGATGCAGAAATTTTAGAGTTTGAAGTAACTACCGGAACTAAAATTACCCGAAAGCCTATTAAAAATTTAAACTTCCCAAAGGCTGCCATTATAGGTGGTTTGGTGCGAGATGGCAAAGGCTATATTACCTTAGGAGATACCCAAATTTATGCGGGCGACCACGTAGTGGTTTTTTCACGACCCGAAGCGATTAAAAAGGTAGAATCGTTTTTTTAACTTTGATAAATATATTATAAACATATGACGTATAAGGCATTTTTAGTACACATTGAAAACCATATAGCCCATGTATCTTTTAATAAACCAGATAAAGCCAATTCTTTAGACACCCCAGATTGGGAAGAAATGCAACAGGTATTTCAGAACATGGACGAAAACCCGGAGGTACGAGTCATCATACTATCTGGCAAGGAGAAACATTTTTGTGCCGGTATTGATTTAGCAGCCTTAATGGGTTTACAAAATCAGTTAACCGGTAATTGTGAAGCACGAAAGCGCGATCAAATCCGGCAGTATATTTTTAAATTGCAAAACGCCATTAGCTCTATTGAAACTTGCAGAAAACCGGTTTTGGCAGCCATTCATAATGGTTGCATTGGTGGTGGAGTTGATATTATTTCGGCTTGCGACATTCGGTATTGCACCCAAGATGCTTATTTTACCATTAAAGAAATCAGCTTAGGTTTGGTGGCAGACATTGGCACCTTACAGCGCTTACCTTATCTTATTGCTCCTGGCATAATGGCTGAAATGGCGTATACCGGCAGAAAAGTTTATGGACCAGAAGCCGAAAAAATTGGCTTGGTAAATGCTGCTTATGCCAATCAAGAAGAGCTGATGGAAAAGGTTGAAAACATTGCTGCACAAATTGCTTCGAAATCTCCGTTGTGTATCAGAGGCACTAAAGAAATTTTGTTGTACCAAAGAGATCATAGTGTAGAAGATGGTTTGAAAAATATTGCCAACTATAATGCTGCTATGTTGCTTAGCAAAGATTTAACCGAATCGTTTCAAGCGCATTTTGAAAAGCGGGAGCCGGCTTTTTTGGAGGAGAGTTGAAACACTAATAACTTTAATGCTTACTTATTAGAGATGAAACCTTATCAAAAAGATGTCATCTTTTGCCCGTCAGCCTCTTTCGCAAAGGTATTAAATATGGTATATAAATAACAATATTTTTTTTAGAAGCGAAACGCTGAAACCATTTAGAAACGCGCTCCCCGCTATCCGTTCAAATACCATTTTGCCAACGCTTCAAACCCTCGCGACAAATGGTATAACCACTGCTATCGGGGCTAAACTTCCAACATCATCACTTTTTAAATACATGCCAAATATCTATCCGACAAGTTAATTCCTTAAAACAAGTAGTCTATCAAAAGAATATGACTAAAACGGACTATAAAAAGCCGTATCATTTACAAACTCCCAATCGGTTAAGGTTTTTAAAAATGCCAGTAAATCTTCTCTGCCGTTTTCGGGCAACTTTAAACCGTTTGCGAAACTAGATTTTATATTAAAGTCAACGGTTGGAGACAAATGAACTCCTGAAATGTAATGTTCCAATACGTCATCTAAAGTTTGAAAACGGCCATCGTGCATATAAGGTGCAGTCAATTCAATATTACGTAAAGAAGCATTTTTAAATTTAGCAATATCATCAGGATTGCCATTAAAACCACCTAAGCCTAAATCGGTTAATTCTGAAGGGTCTTCCCAGTCATCTAAACCATTGTTGGTAAAATATCCATCTGTAACTGAAAATAATGGTTTGTTATGGCAATGTACACAATGCGCGTCTTCATTTGCTGTACCAATAAATAAAACGAAACCATTCAATTCGCTGTCAGTAAGTTCAGTTTTTGGTTCACTAATCCCACTCGCTTTATCAAATTTTGAACTTGCACTCACCATAGTACGTAAAAATTGGGCAATGGCTTTGGCAGTGTTTGTGCTATCTATTACAGTGCATTCGCCAAAAGCTTTGGCAAACATCGTTGGATAATCAGGATGATTCTGCAATCGTTTTGCCGCGCTAATCCAATCCAGATGCATTTCAACCGGGTCACGTACAGGGTTTAAAATTTGTTCTTCTAAGGTGGCGGCACTGCCATCCCACAAAAATTGAGGAGACCAAGCCAGGTTAAACAAAGGCATAGAATTGCGTTTGCCGGCTATGCCATCTACACCAACACTGGTTTTTAAATTGTCTCCATAGCCCAAATTAGGTGCATGACAACCGGCACAAGCTAAGGTGCTGTCTTTAGATAAAATGGGATCCCAAAACAAATGCCTGCCTAAACTAATGCCCTCAACCGTTAATGGATTATCTGCCGGTATTTTTGGTTGAGGAAAGGTAGGAGGTATGGTCAACTCATATGGAGTAGGTTTATAATTTTCTATATCAGGTCCGTTGTTGTCATTTTCTTTACAACTGTATATGAAAAATACTACACCGCCTATTAGTATAAGGTAAGTTAACTTATTCAATGGTTTCTGATATTAGGTTAGCAAATTTTTGAGCAATGGCAAACTCTTTTTCACCACTACGCGATTTACTTTCGGTTGTTAAGTCCATGCCGCCTTCATCCATCAACAGTTTTTTCAAATCTAAGCGCAGCTCTAATGCTGTTATAGCGTCTTCTTCTACTACAATGTTTTTAGGTAGCGTCACGGTTTTAAACAATTCATCTTTACCAATATGATAGGTAAATGTCGAATCTATCACGCCATCTCTATTGTAAGCATACGAACCTTCTATCATATAAAAAATAAAACCAGAATCCCAAGTCCATACGTTACCACTATGGTCAAAACCCAATGGATGATCGTTGTCAAAACTAACGGGGTCTTCGTGATTCCATTTTTCATCAACCCCTAAACCCATTTCTATTGAGGTATACGCTCCGGCAGCTACTTTACTTAAAGAGGGATTGTGTTCAGTATCTAACAAATCCAATAGCACTATTTCTTCTTCAATGGCTTCACTACTATTGGCTCCTATTAGTTTTATGTTAGATAAATACATGTGAAATTTTCCTTCTAACTTCAGAATGTCTAATCCATTTTCATCTTGTACCGCTTTGTTCATTTCCATTACCGTATCGCCATAGGTTGGTACTATCTTAATTTGTATTGTTCCTTCTTTTTTCTTGTCGCATGCAATCAGCAACATGCAACACGACAACAACAATAAACTGATCTTTTTCATAAAACATTAATATTTTTAATTTTTAAACTGTTGGTTGCTTTCTCTAAAATTAAATAATAATTAAATAAATCAATTATAAATTCATCATAATCATCTCAACATCCAATCTCTTTAACGAGTTTATCCACCTTTTCTTTTATAGCCGATAAAGTTTTATGAACCCCAACTTTTAAAGGTGGTATATTGTTCCAAGAGATCAATTTTTGCTGACTTTTAGCAAGGGGTAGATCATCTAAAAAAATTACTTTGTAAGCATCAATCAATTCAGCTTGGCTTAAAATTATTACATCAGTCGATCGCAACGTTAAACCGGTTGATAATATATCCGTTAAAATAGCCGTTGGTATATTGTTCATTTTCCGTTTATTACTTTTAGCAGCGCGGCTTATGGCTATGTAAGGCAGGCGTTTGTTTTTCATCTGCTCATTAAAATAACTGGCAGCCAGTACACTTTTGTCGAAACCATATTCGCACACAAAAATAATGGTTTGTATTTCTGGTTCGGATAAGGTTAATGTATTGTCGGATACTTTACTTAGAGTAGTTATTTCATTTTCCGTTGATGGATTGTTTAGTGCAGATGATTCATTTTTTACCTGATTTGGTGTAGTATCTGTTTGGCAAGCCAATAAGGTGAGTAAGAGAACCGCAGAAATTATGTACTTCATTTCGTTAATCATTAAACTGCTTAAAGGTACAATTTCAACCGGAAATTTTTTACTGTTATTAGTTTAGAAAACTCAATTGTTGTTAAAATAATCTACCATATAGCTATAATTTGTATCTTAACCGCATCATATAAAAATTACTCATACTATATTTTGCCAAATTGGTATTATTAGTTAAGTGGTTACAAACTACCCTAAGCGTTTGATGGATATAGATACACTTTTTGAAAACACAGAAGAGTATAAAAAGCTCGACTTGGAGAGGCAGTTGCAGGTAAAGCAATTGCAAATGGAATCGTTGTTAGAGGTGACTAAGGCGATTAACAACAACATGTCTTATCGATCTCTATACAGTATTTACAAGTTTATTTTAACCGCCCAACTTGGGGTTGATCGGTTTTTGTTTTACATTAAAAGAGATAACATTTGGGAAATTGGGGCTTTAGTAGATTTTGAAAATGAAACGATATTTGAAACCGAATTAGCGGATGAATTATCGCTCTATACCTCAACCACTTTTTTAAACGATGAAGAAAGTAAATGTGCCGAATATTTTAAAACGGTTGTGCCCGTGCTCCATAAAAATATTCCTTTAGCCTATACGCTTTTGGGCAATGTTAAATTACACGATAAAGAAAAGTTAAACGAAAAACTAAAGTTTATACAAACCATTACCAATATTATTGCGGTGGCTATTGAAAACAAACGTTTGGTAAGGCAAGAAATTGAATCGGAAAAAATGCAAAAGGAGTTGGAGTTGGCAGCCCGCATGCAAGCTCAATTAATTCCTGATGATTTACCGAATAATGAAAAAATAGTAATTTCTGGCATCTATAAACCACACCATAGCATTGGCGGTGATTATTATGATTATATTCCTATTAGTGAAGATGAAGCCGTTTTTTGTATCGCCGACATTTCAGGAAAAGGCATACCGGCAGCCATTTTGATGGCAAACTTTCAAGCTGTTTTACGCACTTTGGTTACAGAAAGGCATTCGATGATTCCATTAATTTATAAACTGAATACCCGGATTGCCGAAATTACCAAATGCGAAAAATTTATTACCCTCTTTTTGGGTAAATACAATTTTAGAACCCGCAATTTGATGTACGTCAATGCTGGGCACAATCCTTCTATTTTAATCAGCAATGGAGACATGCAACTGCTACAAAAAGGTTGTACCATTTTGGGTATGTTTGAAGACTTGCCCCATATTAGCTATGGCGAAGTAAAAGTTAAACCCGATAGTATACTACTCAATTATACCGATGGATTAACCGATACCAGCAATGAAGACGGGATGCTTTTTGAGCCGGAACTACTGATTGAATTTTTGAAAAGCCATCAAAGTTTACACCCACATAACTTTAATGATGAATTGATTAAACATTTGTTGCAATTTAAAGGCGATAAAGAATACGATGACGACATTTCTATTTTAACTTGTAAAATTTTATAAGCTGTTTTTTTTGAAGCGAAACCTTACAACGCGCACAAACTTTGGGTCCCGCTTTCCACTCAAATGCTATTTGCCATTCTGCATAATCTTTGCGGCAAAATAGCATAACCGTTGCAATCGGGGCTAGATATCAAAACTCGGTTTTTCGTGGAAGGCAACATATCATTTACTTGAAAGCTAATCAATTATTCATCAGTCACTAAAGTTATCTAACACATTATCAATACAAAACATTTCACCTCTAAACAAATGATTATCAACATAATAGCTCATACAAAATCAATAAATCTTCATTCAACATTTAATTATACTAACCGAATGTAAAGTTTTTCGTCTAAATTTAAAGAATATTAGTAATATTGTGCAAGTAATGATGAGCAATTCACAAGTTATTCAACGACCATCGCTGTTACTTTTTATAACAGAAGGTTTACGTTCAGTTTATGATCGAGCTAGTTCCATAAAATTCAGAAACGAGTTTCAACCGCAAGTTAAAGGTGATGGACATCCGGTTTTAGTCATTCCAGGTTTTTTGGCTGGCGAATTATCGACCAAGCCGCTGAGAGATTTTGTCAATAAAATGGGCTACACTTCTTACGATTGGAAGTTAGGCAGAAATTATGGCAGAATTGAAGATGTAGAAACAATGATTACCCAAGTTGAAAAATTACAAGAAAGCCATGGGCAAAAAGTAAGCTTAATCGGTTGGAGCTTAGGTGGTATTTATTGTCGTGAAATTGCAAAGCGTAAACCCCGCAAAATTCGTCAGATAATTACACTTGCCTCCCCTTTTAAAGGTTTAAATAAAGCAAATTATGCCAAGTGGGCATACCGTTTGCTAAACGGTAAACATGCCGATGAAATAGATCCTGATTTGTTAGCCAGTATTCCACGCCCCGCGCCCATCCCTACTACTGCCATTTACTCAAAAAAAGATGGTATTGTACCTTGGGCATTGTGCATAGAGGATGAGAAAAATGACTTACATCAAAACATTGAAGTAGATAGTGCGCATTTGGGTATGGGTTTCGATAAAGAAGTGTTGGAGTTAATTGCCCATCTGTTAAGTGAACATAAGCAGTAATATATTTATTAAACATATCATCTTCTTTCTAATACTCTCTTTTTAAAAGTTTCCTTTCAAAAAACAATTGGCTCTTAGACATACAAAAAACCTCACATAAACCATATTGATTAATGTGAGATTTGTTTGATTAATAAGTGTAGTATATATTTAAATTAAGAGGTCTGAAAACAGATTATCTTAATGGTTTTTACACTTAAGATGTAGTAATGATTCTTAAAAAACAGGATCAACAATTACTATTATTCCTGCACCACCTTCAACGGTATTCAAATTTTTAATTTCGTACATGATTATATGATTAAATTATTTGTGCCTACTCACTTTATGCGTCTTTAAAATTTAAAGACCGGATTTTCGGCTTACTCCTGTATACTTATTTAGCTAAAAAATATATCGCGTTTCAATTGTAGATAAAAGCATACCTATGGCATCCATTTAAAATTATACTATTTTAAAATGGTTCTTCATGCGTTGCATTTACATACTAAAGTCGTTAGCGTTTCAAAAATTGTATAATGTTGTATTTCAAATTACTAATGCTAAAGTAAGATGAAAAAAAGAAAGCCGCCACTATTTTACATATTTTTTTTATTTATTAACAAATTTAAAATTTTATTTATAAGTTAATATTGCAATTTCAATAGGGTTTGTTTGGGCAGTTAATTAGTGGGCTATGCGCTAAGTAAACTGGTATATGTTACATTAGCTAAAATTGAATTTGTTTTTAGATAGGAATGAAGTTTGAAGTTTAGCCCTGATTTCCAAGCCAACAGCACTAAAGTGCATTGGGTTGTTTAGCAGCTAAGTGTTGTTTTTCGAATCGAAAAATTCGTCATTCAAAATTGGGTGTTCGATGTTCGATATTCGATATTTTTTTGGATGACCCTTTAATGAATAATGAATATCGATTAACAAATAATGAATGTTGACTTACTTTTAATGTATAAATCAAGTCAACAGCACTAAAGTGCATTGGGTTGTTTAACAGCTAAGTGTTGTTTTTCGAATGGAAAAATTCGTCATTCAAAATTGGGTGTTCGGTGTTCGATATTCGATATTTTTTTGAATGACCATTTAATGAACAACGAATATCGATTAACGAATAATGAATGTTGACTTATTTTTAATTTATAAATTAATGACATTCAAAATGCAGAAAGACGCTTAGATAGAATTGCAGCGGTGTTCTTTTTATGAAGCGCAGGCAATGAAGCAAGGCTTAAAAAGATTTAGCGGAAAGCGGGACGGGTGTTCTTTTAATGTTAAATAGTTTCGCTTCAAAAAAACATCTACTACTTTATGGTTTAGAAATGATGAGAAAATAAATTTAACATCTATAACAGAGTATATCATAAAATTGTAAAGGAAGCATGTAAAGTTATTTTTTTCTCTTCCCTTAAAGCACTAGCCCACCACTCGTTGTGCATTTACTACGGCTATAGTTGCCATATTCACAATTTCTCTAATAGAACTACCCATTTGTAAAACGTGTACGGGTTTTTTTAAGCCGAGCAAAATGGGTCCAATAGCTTCGGCAGCACCTAGTTTGGCTATCAGCTTATAGGCAATATTACCCGATGAAAGATTAGGAAAAATTAGTGTGTTCACATCTTTATCAACTAAATCGCTAAAAGGATATTTCTTTTTTAGCAAAGCATTATCGAAGGCGACATTGGCTTGCATTTCACCATCTATAATTAAGTGAGGCATGCGGGCTTTAATTTTTTTAACGGCATTGCTCACTTTATTGGAAGCTTGATCGCTAACAGAACCAAAGTTTGAATAACTTAACATCGCTATTTTTGGAGTTACGTTGTAGTTTCTAATCTCTTGGGCGGCTAATAGGGCAATATCAACCAACTCATCTTCATTGGGGTTTACATTAACTGTGGTATCTGCAAAAAACAATGGACCCTTTTTTGTTAACATAATATACATACCGGCAACCCGCGAAACATCATCTCGTTTACCAATAATTTGTAAGGCTGGACGAATGGTGTCCGGATAGCTTCCGGTCTGTCCAGAAATCATGGCATCGCATTCTCCAAATTGCACCATCATACATGCAAAATAATTTCGTTGCCGCATGAGCTGTTGAGCATCTCTTAAAGTTAAACCTCTTCGTTGGCGTTTTTCGTGAAACCATTGCCCATAAGTTAATCTGGTTTCAAGGGCAATTTCATCTCTTGGATCAATTAAACGGCAGTCAGTCAAATCTAAATCGTACTCCTCTACTAAAGCTAATATGGTGTCTTTTTTGCCCAATAAAATAGGTTCTGCAATACCTTGGTCTTTTACAATTTGAGCCGCTTTCAATATATTGATATTCTCCCCTTCGGCAAACACTACTCGCTTAGGGTTGCGCCTGGCTTTGCTGCTAATTACCCGTTGAATTTGATTATCTAATCCAAGGCGTTTGTTCAGTTCTATTTTATATGCCTCCCAATTCGGAATGGGGTTTTTAGCAATACCACTTTCCATAGCAGCTTGGGCAACTGCCGGAGCAATGGTTTCTAATAAGCGCGGGTCAACCGGTTTGGGGATAATATACTGATTGCCATACACCATGCTTTTTTTACCATAAGCCACATTAACAATTTCGGGTACGGGTTCTTTGGCTAGTGCGGCAATAGCCTTGGTAGCTGCTAACTTCATGGCTTCGTTAATGCCGGTTGCTCTACAATCTAAGGCACCTCTAAAAATATAGGGGAAGCCCAAAACATTATTCACTTGATTGGGATAATCTGATCTTCCGGTGGCGACTATTGCATCGGGGCGGGCGGCAACGGCATCGTCATAAGGTATTTCCGGGTTAGGGTTAGCTAAAGCAAAAATGATGGGTTTAGCTGCCATCGGTTGAATCATAGTTTTGGTAATAATGTTGCCTACCGAAAGTCCTAACAACACATCTGCCTCAACCAAAGCCTCACTTATGTTTTTGTAAATGGGCTCAGAAACAAATAAAGCTTTATAAGGATCTAAATCAGTCCGGTCGGTTGAAACCAAGCCGTCAATATCGAATACATAAATGTTTTCTTTTTTAACCCCAATGAGCAACCACATTTTTAAACAAGAAATAGCCGCCGCTCCTGCTCCGGAAACCACCACTTTTACTTCGCCAATTTTTTTGCCGGCTAACTCTAAAGCATTCAACAAGGCTGCCGCAGATATAATAGCGGTGCCGTGTTGGTCATCGTGCATTACTGGTATGTTTAATTCGGCTTTTAATCGTTCTTCAATTTCAAAGGCTTCAGGTGCGGCAATATCTTCTAAGTTGATGCCGCCAAAAGTGGGCTCTAAGGCTTTTACTACACTAATGAAGTGCTCTACATCGGTGGTGTCCACCTCAATATCAAATACATCAATATCGGCATATATTTTAAATAAGATGCCCTTTCCTTCCATCACGGGTTTGGAAGCCGCTGGTCCTTTATTGCCTAAACCGAGTATGGCTGTTCCGTTAGAAATTACCCCCACCAAATTACCTTTAGCCGTGTAATCGTATACTTTATTTTCGTCTTCGGCAATGGCTAAAACCGGAATAGCTACACCGGGAGAATAGGCAAGCGATAAGTCTCTTTGTGTTTTAGTCGCAGTTGTTGGTATCACTTCAATTTTACCGGGCCTGCCTTTGCTATGATATTCTAAAGCGTCTTCTTTTCTAATCTTCATGTTTATGCGTTTTCATAAATGAACCGACAAGGTCTAAAATATTCTCAAATTTATGTTATTTTATGGATAAAGTTATCTAAACTAAAAAATTGAAATGAATAAGTTGAAGGATGGATTTTTGAGATGCGAAGAAAAAATTATACAATTTAAAATTTCCAGACATTGATATTTTTTTGTTTAAGGTTGCAATAATTGCGACTTCTACTTGCTGTTTTAGAGTGCGACTGTTTTTATCTTTCTACGAAGTACCGAAGCTTATAAACTAGCCCCGATTGCAGCGGTTATGCAATTTTGCAGGGCAGGTTTTGAAGCCTAGCAATTGCATTTGAGCGGAAAGCGGGACCAACGGTATTATGATGCTACAAAGTTTCGCTTCAAAAAAAATAGAAAAAAATATTTCAGCATTGCGAGGGTTAAAATTTAAATCCAAAAGTGGTATTCAAGTTCGTTCTTACATAGGTAAAATCTACTATGGGTGGTGCAGAGGGGATACTGCCATCATCATTTGGCGGAAAATCGTATGGGCGATAGCGATTTTTATAGGTAGCAAAAACCAAAGCCGCATCGGCAAAAAATACACTATTGCGGGTTTCGTACTCGGCAACTACCTTGCGCAAACCGCCGCCAATACTAAATACGTGTTGATCGCTTAGTTCTCTGGTGTCTTGCATTGGGCTCATTAAATATTGATAGCCTGCTCTTAATCGATAGTTTTGTGCTAATACATATTCACCACCTGCTTTAACATTAAATGCATCTCTTAATTCTCTTCTAATTAAACTATTTTGAGTGGCTAAGTAGGTGGTTTCATCTAATTCTGAACCACTGTCATCGCTGTAGCGATATCTTGAATTGGGTTGATATTCTACATCAACCGCAATAAAGCCTTTTTGATTTAGATAAGATAAGCCTGCATTAGCGGTAAAGGGTTTACTTAAATTGAATTCAATTTCTTCTAAAGGATCACCTAAGTTTATTTCATATCCATCGTCGTAACTTTCAATTAATGAAAACACATAATCTTCAAATAAAGTAAAATAGGTGGCAGATTTAATACTGACTCCAAAACGGACATTTTTATTCAATTTTGCATTAATGCCTATACCTATATAAGCTCCTTCAACACTCCAAATACTGTCACTTTCTACAATATTAATTGCTGATAAATAAAATTGATCGTCCACATCAATTTCTGAGAAACGATATTCTTGATTAAATGAATACCGCGGCACACCTAAGTTAGCCCCTATAAAAAACCGATCATTATAATTAGCCGCTATCGAAAAAACAAATTCACCAAACTGGCTGCGTTTAGTTGAAATACTTTCCTGGTGTTCTGCCCCTATATCAGGAAGAAATCCGCCAATATAACAACACGTTTCTTGATTAAACCCGTTGTACGATCTTCTTAAATTATTATTACTACTTTGATGATAGGCTAAGCCAAAATTGAGATAACTCAATCGCTTTTTCAGGGTTCTCTTCATGGGTATTACCAAACCAAAAGTACCAAACTCCATTAAAAAATTATTGGCATTTTCTGCATTACCTAAGTAACTGGAAGCCGTATTTTTAAATGAAAAGTTGGGACCATAAATAACCTCAGCAGTACGAAACATACCTATACCCGCCGGATTAATGTAATTGCTCGATACATCAGCACCAAGTGAGGTAAAAGCTCCGCCAACAGCCATAGAACGTGCGGTGTATGCCGGGTTAGCCCAACTTAATTGAACGACTTCGTTTAACTCACGGGGTTGTGCGGTTGAGTTATTTGCAAATAAAAATAGAGTTGCTAGTATGCTTAATACAAATTTCATCTTCATTAAAAAAACTAATTCATTATATCTACAAAAAAGGCAGTGAAAATTTCACTGCCTTAAATTTATAATAATTTTTTTAAATTTTTATCTTCTACCGCCTCTGCTGCTCGAACCTGAACTTCTTGAAGAACCTCTTGAGCTTCCGGAACCAAATGATTTAGTTCCTGAAGAAGAAGAGCGATAACTTCTGCTATTGCTGCTGCCCTTAGAAGAACCGCCAACTGCATCGCCAAGATTTCTAAACGCATTTCTTATACCATTCTTTCTTTCTTTTTTTGGCGTATATGTGTTGCTCTTTTCTACAACTGATTTTCTTTCTGTTCTTGCGTTATTTGTATTTGAGTATGATTTACTTGGAGCACCAGATGTACTTCTGGTTGCATTTCTTGAAGAACGGGTAGTTTTATTCGCATTGTTATTTGATGAAGAAGCACTTGGTGTATTAGACCGGGTTGTTCTAACACTTGAGTTGCTTCTGGTGGCTGTTCTACTTTGGTTATAATTATCTACAATGTTATTAGAAACATAGTTGGTAGTTGTACAAGGATCGAAAAACGCTCCTCCTACGTTATTGAAACCACCTAAATTATTATAGTTGTATACAGAATTACCACCATAAAAAGGATTATTATTAAACCTGTTGTTATATACAGTTGAACCAAATGAAGTATATGGAGCAAAATTTCTGCTATTGTTAAATCCATTATTTCCCCAAGCATAAAAATTATTGTAGGTATTTACCGGATTCCACCAACGTTGGCTATAAACAGGCTGCGTATAAATGTTATTTGACCACGCGTATGGATTATTGTTATAATAGTAAGAGTTAGTATATGCCGGAGCATAATAACTTAACCCTCTTACCGGATTGCAAAATCTTCTTAAACGAGATTGATAGTAATAATCATTATCAAATCTAGAATCAGATTCGGAATAGTCAATAGTATCATAAGCATCTTCTTCAATTACGGCACTTGCTGTTTCATAATCAGCTACTTCATCAACTGAATAATCATTGTATGAAGGTGTGTAGTATAAATCATCTGTAGATTGCGCTACAATACTAAGCGAAAAAAGGCTGACTAAAGTCAACGTGAACAACGATTTAAATTTTAAATTTCTCATATTTTACAGAATTCTTTTTCTTTGAGACTTTGAAATGAGCAAAAAGGTTTAATCTTTGCCCAAATTTTAACAAAAAGTTTTTTTAGCAATACAATTAGTGTATAAAGATAGGTAAATTATAGCACAATGGCAAAACAATTAACATCTCGTAAGGAGGATTACAGTAAATGGTATAACGAATTAGTGATAAAAGCTGATTTGGCTGAACATAGTGCCGTTAGAGGCTGCATGGTAATAAAACCCTATGGTTTTGCCATTTGGGAGAAAATGAAAGCACAATTGGATAAGCGATTTAAGGCAACCGGTCATCAAAATGCAGCCTTTCCTCTATTAATACCCAAAAGTTTTTTTGCTAAAGAAGCCAAACATGTAGAAGGTTTTGCCTTAGAAAGTGCCGTAGTAACCCATTACCGGCTCAAAAATCAAGGCGATGGAAATATTGTGGTTGATCCAGATGCTAAATTGGAAGAAGAACTAATTATCAGACCAACTTCTGAAACCATTATTTGGAATACCTATAAAAACTGGATACAAAGTTACCGCGATTTACCTATTTTAATTAACCAATGGGCAAACGTAATGCGTTGGGAAATGCGTACTCGTTTGTTTTTGCGTACCGCAGAATTTTTTTGGCAAGAAGGGCATACCGCTCATGCTACCAAAGAAGAAGCGATGGAAGAAGCCAAACTGATGCAAAAAGAATATGCTGATTTTATGGAAGGCTATATTGCCGTACCGGTAATTAGAGGAACAAAATCGGAAAGTGAACGATTTGCCGGTGCCGAAGAAACGTTTACTTGTGAAGGCTTAATGCAAGATGGTAAAGCCTTGCAAATGGGTACTTCGCACTTTTTGGGTCAAAATTTTGCGAAGGCTTTTGATGTAAAGTTTCAAACCAAAGAAGGAACATTAGAGCATGTATGGGCAACCAGTTGGGGAGTTTCTACAAGAATGATGGGTGCTTTAGTAATGGCACATAGCGATGATGAAGGTTTAATTTTACCGCCGAAGTTGGCTCCTATCCATGTGGGTATGGTGCCTATCTATAAAAATGAAGAGCAACTCAATCAGATTAGAGAAAAGTTTCAGCACATAGGAGCACAGTTAAGCAATGCCAATATTACTTTTAAAATAGATGATGATGATGCCAAGCGACCAGGTTTCAAATTTGCGGAGTTTGAATTGAAAGGTATTCCGGTACGTTTAGGGCTTGGTCCACGTGATATGGAAAATGGTACGATAGAAGTTGCCCGTAGAGATACGAAAGAAAAAAGCAGTCAACCCATTGAAAATATTGCTACACATATTGAAGGCTTATTAAAAGAGATTCAAACCAGTATTTACAAAAAAGCCGATGACTTTAGAAAAGCGAATACTACCACCGTTTCTAGTTACGATGAGTTGAAAGAAGTAGTTGACCAAGGTGGTTTTGCCGTTGCTAATTGGGATGGAAGTACCGAAACCGAAGACAAAGTAAAAGAGGAAACCAAAGCCACCATCCGTTGCATACCCAATGAAGGTGGCGAAGCCGATGGCGATTGTTTGGTTAGCGGCAAAGCCGGAAAGCATAAGGTTTTGTATGCTAAGGCTTATTAAATTAGATTTTTGTGGAAAGAAAAAAATAAACTAAATTGCAGATGTAATTGAACTAGATTATTGTGAAATACTTTAGAATAGGAAATAGATGTTATCAGGTATCTGATCCAAGTGTTGTATTTAATCAGTTAGCAGATGATTTTCATCGAAACGTGTTTTGTCCTGTTTATAGATTCATCTATGGAAGAGCTAATTGTCAAACTTATATGCCTGCTAAAGGGCAAATACAACCTATTCAATATTCAAATTTAAAGTATGAAACAAAAAACATAGAAGAGCAAAGTTTAACAGTTGATATTGATACCTTATCCAGATTTAAAACAAAATTGAAAAACTATATTAAGCACAATGAAATTGAAAAACTGTTTCAAGTTCTTGAAAACCAAATAATCCAAAATTCGCAGCATTGCAATTGTATAATTCTTGTTCAATCAAAATATAATAGAAATTGTAAAAATAAAATCACTGGAATAATTGATCATAATAAACATGAACTTGAATTAAATGTGATAAACGACTCAATTTTAAAAATTATTGACGATTTAAAAGTAACTGATTTAAAAAAGAGCTTCTGAATTAAAACTTCGGACTAGTTTATACACCAATTTTAATAAGTAATACGGTTTTTTTATCTTTGTCAATTGATGGATGTTAATAGTTCTCTGTTTATTATATATATCGTATTTTTTGTAATAGCCGTAGGCTTTGCCGTAGTTATTAACCTACTGTTACTCAAATTATCGAAAGAGATACAAACGGGTGGTATAGATAATGTAAAACAGGTACGTTGGCAAAACCAATCGAAGCCGGCTATGGGTGGTGTGGGTTTCTTTATCTTGTTTTTACTTTCGGTGTCTTCTTATTTTATGTTGCCTTTTCATGTAGAAACTTTTTTTGGGAGAGAGTTATTTGCGCTACTCGGTGCTTGTACCTTAGGCTTTTTAATCGGCTTGTATGATGATTCGTTTCATGCCAATCCATTAATCAAATTTAGCGGGCAGTTTGTCTGTGGTCTTTTTTTAATTGTTATGGGTATTCATATTCCCTTAACCCCTTACCTGTGGTTAAATTATATATTTACCATACTGTGGGTAGTAGGCATTATGAACTCCATTAATATGTTAGATAATATGGATGGTATCACGGCAAGTGTTTCCCTGTCCATTATTATGGCGGCTATTATGTTGTTGCTCTTATCTAACCAAGCTGCCTCTATTTATTTAATTATTTGTGTGGGCGTTGCTGCTGCTATGGTTGGCTTTCTCTTTTTTAATTGGTCGCCCAGTAAAATGTATATGGGCGATAGTGGCAGCCAATTCCTCGGTGCCTTTCTCGCCTATTTAAGTATTGTATTAATGTGGAAATTTAGAGATGCCTCCAGTGGCGTATTTGCCATTAAGCAATTTTTGGTGCCGATGATTATATTTATTGTTCCCTTAATAGATACCATTACCGTTTGTTTCAGAAGAATATCGCAAGGCAAATCCCCCTTTGTTGGTGGAAGAGATCATACCACCCATCATTTGGCATTTAATGGTATGAGTGATAGCAAGGTCGCTTTAATCTTATTCTTAATTTCTTTAAACTCCATTATCATCACCTACTTTTTGGTCATCAATTTTAATCAATGGACTTTAAATAAATCGCTTATGGTAATCGGATATTTTTTTAGCCTTTTCATCATTATGCAGTTATTATACGAAAGAGGAAAACAGCAATTAAACACTCAAAAAAATAAAGATAATCTAACTCAATGAAGCTGCTGGCGGTTTTTATAGGTGGCGGTTTGGGCAGTATATGCCGGTTTTTGTTGGCTTCCTTAAATGATACAACCTCAACTTCTATACCTTATGGAACTTTGTTAGCTAATTTTGTAAGTAGTTTTATTTTAGGCGCATTGGTGGCATGGTTTAGTCAAAAAAGTGATGCTTCGCCTACAGCGGTTTTATTATTAACAACCGGTTTCTGTGGAGGGTTTAGTACTTTTTCCACTTTTTCTCTCGAGCTTTTTCAACTCACTAAAAACGGATTTCCCGGCTTAGCTTTTATATATTTAATCATCAGTATTGGTGTAGGTATATTAGCCATTTGGTTAGGGTTTCGTTTTTTCGCTTAACAGCAAATTGCAGTTATGTTGCCTACTCTTGATTTTTGCTATAAATACCATCAAATATTTTTAAATTCGTATAAGAAAAACAGCCAAAAAAACATCCAAAAAAACACCTAAAAAATTGTACTTTTGACATGCCTTTAATAAAAAGCAATTGAAAGCAGACCAATTTTAAACAATTCTAAACACAAGTTAGCCATATGGGTATCTGTATAAACTATAGCGGAAGTTTTAAAAAAGAAGCCTCTTTAAAAAATTTTATAGAAGAAGTAAAAGATGTAGCCATTGCTAACAATTGGAAATATCAAATATATAAAGATGAGTTTGAGGCTGATCAATTAGGCTTAGCTACTTTTAAGTTAGATGAAATATATGGCATAAATATAACACCGGCGGATTGCGAAACGGTTACACTTACTTTTCTTTCAAACGGAAAAATAGCAAGCTCCTTCAGTTTAGAAACCTATCTGAACAATTTAGAAACCGATGATTTGGAAAACGCTGAACGGTTTTTATATTACAATTTTTCTAAAACACAATATGCCGGTTACCATGTGCACAAAAAATTATGCGACTTTTTTAAATACATTGCCCCCAAATATTTTAACGATGATTTTGAATTTGAAGATGACACCAATTATTATTTGGATAACGACGAAGCCAAGCTAATTGTAGAGTTCGATCGCTCATCAGCAATTATTAGTATGTTCGGTTCAGCTTTTGATGTGGTAAAGCCTCAACAAGGCGAATCAATCAGAGATTTTTTAGAGAAAGTGGGCAACATTGTAAGCAACAATTTAAAAGATAAGTTTGATGGCAATGAACTAAGCTTTGAAATAAGGCAAATCAATTTAGATGGCGATGACGACTTAGATGATATTGACGATATTTTGTTTGATGGAGATATTAAAAAACTAGACTAAGAAAATTAATGATTTTAAGTGAAAGAACAAATTCATATCACATCACTTGAAAATTTACCACAAGCAGCACAAACCTTTCTCCAAAAAATGGAAGGGCAAAAGAAATTTGCCTTTTATGCAGCTATGGGTTTTGGTAAAACTACTTTCATTAAAGCTATTTGCCATCAAATGGGTGTAGAACAACCAGTTGCCAGCCCTACCTACGGTTTAATTAATGAATATCTTTTAAAAAATGACTATATTTATCACATAGATTTGTACCGCTTAAACAGCTTAGAAGAAGCCTTAGACATTGGCATTGAAAATTATTTATTTGATGAGCATTATTGTTTTATTGAGTGGCCTCAAATTATTGAATCTATTTTACCAGAAACCTTCAAAAAAGTAAAAATACAGCTAAACGAATCGGATAATAGAATAATATATTTCTAAAATAAAATGGATAGTAAATCAAAGAAACCGGAAATTCGGGGCGATTTTTCTTTATCTACCTTAGAAGAAAGAGTAGCCGTAAAACCTAAAGAACAACAATTGTATTTAGGTGTTCCGAAAGAGCGGGCATTTCAAGAAAAGCGGGTAGTGCTTACCCCAAGCTCGGTAGCATTGTTGGTTAATAATGGGCACCGGGTTTTAATTGAATCTGGCGCCGGTGAAGAATCAAAATTTACCGATAACGAATATGCGGAAGCCGGTGCCGAAATTGCCTTCGATACCGAAAAAGTATACAAAGCCGATACTTTACTTAAAGTAACGCCTATAATAGAAAAAGAATTAGATTTACTACAAACCCATCAAACCGTATTATCACCCATCCATTTACCCACGCTAAAGCAAGAGCTGCTCAACAAGCTCATGCAAAAAAAAATAACAGCCTTTGCCTTTGAATATATAAAAGATGAGATAGAAAGCTTTCCTTTTGTTAGAACCTTAAGCGAAATTGCAGGATACAATTCTATACTAATTGCTGCCGAATACTTAAGCAATTTGCACAATGGGTATGGCGTAATTCTTGGAGGTATTACCGGCGTGCCACCAACTAAGGTGGTTATACTTGGAGCCGGTGTGGTAGGCGAATTTGCTTGCCGGGCGGCACTCGGTTTGGGTGCCGAAGTAAAAGTGTTTGATCATAACGTATACAAATTAATGCGCCTGCAAAACAATATTGGTCGACGTATTTTTACCTCTGTATTAGACCCCAATACTATTAAAAGAGAGTTGGCAACGGCTGATGTAGCTATAGGAGCCATTCATGCAGAAAAGGGACGTGCCCCCGTTATCGTACCCGAAAATATGGTAGCCGAAATGTTGCCGGGTGCCGTTATCATTGACGTTAGTATCGATCAAGGCGGCTGCTTCGAAACCTCCGAACTCACTACCCACAAAAATCCCGTATTTACTAAACACGAGGTTATTCATTATTGCGTCCCAAACATCGCCTCGCGTGTTCCGCGTACCGCGTCGCGCGCCATCTCAAATGTGTTAACCCCCATTTTATTAAAAATTAGCAGCTACAACAGTTTAGATCGTACCATTTGGAACAATGCCGGCATCAGGCATGGGGTTTATTTATACAAAGGTGCCTTAACTAATAAACATTTGGGTGAAATATATAATTTAAAAACAACTGATTTAAATTTATTAATGGCAGCAAGCCTTTAATTTTTTGGCTACCTGTCTAAGACCGGACAAAAGTGAAATTCAACGGGCGTAAACTACAGAAGATACTGCGCATTCGAAACTTTGTAATGACTTGTAGCATCATGGTTTTCGGTATTTTTCTGATAAGATCAATATTGTCGTCAAGCAGTTTTTCATTCCATGCAAACATGCCTTCGGGTTGAAATTTTTCTCGATTTTCTTCTCCAAATATTTCTCCAAGACAACTGTTAAACACATAGCTGTTTAGTATATACCCTTTATTGTTGGTTAACTGCGTATTAAAATTTTGCGTTTGGTGTGCTAATAGTTGATGTTTAAAGGCATTATGAATAGTCGTGTTGCCAACCATAATTGAATCTTTTAGGTTTTGTACTTTTTCTATAAGATCAGTATAAGCTGTTTTTTCAATTTCTATTTTGCTAATACAACCCATGCAACATGACAATATAAGAATTGCTCAAGTATATTTCATATTTCGTTTTTATGGTAAAGCAATTTTACTTCCATCCTTCAGGATTTTTTAGCCATCGTTTTATTCCAATTTTGAATAAGCATTGAAAGCAAGTCAACTAACTTGGGATAATGATATTGTAAATCGTGGTTTTACTTTGATCGTATTTTTTGTGAACAATTTAGTTATTCCGAAGTCTTGTTAAACTTTTCACGATAAATAGCTATGAGGGATTCATCTTTTAGATTGAATAAATATTCCATAACTTCATTTTGAACAATGTCACTTTCATGATCAAAAAGTTGCATAAAAATATCGAATGAATTTTTGCCTTTAATAGTTCTTAGTATTTGGGTTAGAGCATAACATGATTCTTTATTTTTATAGTCTGCAATAGTTTGATAAATGGGGTGGTAAGTTTTATACGAAGTCAAATACAACATCATTAAATATTGTGCACAATGTTTATTTCCTACATTACTTTTCACTTTGAGCAATGTTTTTTCATGAAAATTTTCATTATGCTTTGTTTTGGTCGCTTCTAATAACTGCTCAAACTCTTTTAAATCGTAAAATGATTGTTGTCCCAAAAAAGTACCTTGTAATAGGTCGTATTGTACTTTGTCGCCTTTTACTTTTAAGTCTCCTGAAGTTGGCGTGGGTACATAATAAGCTCTACTTGATTTTATGGCTTCTTTATATTCAATTTGCCGTTGGTCTTCTTTAGGTTTTTTATTCCAATAGCCTGGGCTATAATTTGGCTCGAGAAGTTTAAGAAAAACGATATACTGATCTCCTACATCAACACTATCAATGGGTCCATACCGGTTACTAAAGCCAGAAATCCAAATTTCTTGGGCAGTCACTTGACCTTTGTAAACAGTCAGTGGTTTTGCTTTAGCTTTAAATTTTCCTTTGGAGGTATATTCAATTAAGGCAATTACATCTGAACTATCAATCATTACTTTCCAGGTCGGATCTCTCCAGCTATCAGCACTAAGTTGAATGGTGAATAACAACATGGTAAAAATCGCAGAAGTCGAAATTGTTTTTTTTAGATTCATATTTATTAATAATTAAGTTTTTGGTATGATAATTTGAACCTCATTACTTCTCAGCAAGGTACTAAATTTTGTGTTCTTTTTATAGCATTTCTACTGATGAGTTCACCAACTCAAAGCACGTATAATTTTGAAGGGGAGTTTTCTAATCTTTAAAAACCGATTCCATTTAAAATGTTTTACTTTTGGCAACCAAATATGTCGCAAACCAAACCCATACATCAAATTAAAGTAAGTGGTAATTATTCGATTGTCATTTACGAGGCTTTAACCGCGTTGAAGAAATGGTTTCAACAGCAAACCTACTCCAGCTATTTTGTGTTGGTAGATGAACAAACCGCCAAACATTGTTTGCCAATTTTGCAAAATGAAATAGACTTTTCAATGAAAGTCATTTCCATTCAATCGGGAGAAGAACAGAAAAACTTTACTACGCTCTACAACATTATCGAACAACTAATTGAAGCGAAAGCCGATAGAAAAGCTTTACTGATTAATTTGGGTGGTGGAGTTATTTGTGATATGGGTGCTTTTGCGGCAAGCATTTATAAACGTGGTATAGATTTTATTCAAATTCCTACAACTTTATTGAGTATGGTAGATGCTTCCGTAGGCGGAAAAACAGGCATCAATTTTAAATCGTACAAAAACCAGGTAGGCACTTTTTCGCATCCTCAAATGGTTTATATTTATCCTGAATTTTTGAATACACTTTCTCCCCGACATCTTAAAAATGGTTATGCCGAAATTATTAAACATCAGTTTTTAATGGGTGAACCCTTAAGCGAACAAGATGTTGCAAGCGGATTACAATTGGAGGAAACGCTGATTGAGCAAATCAAACGTTCGGTATCCTATAAAAACAAAGTAGTAGAAGCTGATTTTAAAGAAACCGGACCTCGCAAACAATTAAATTTTGGTCATACCATTGGGCATGCTATTGAAGGCTATTCATTAAAAAACGATGCAGAACAACATCTTTATCACGGCGAAGCCATTGCCAGCGGTTTTATGATGGAAGCTTATTTAAGCCACATCAAATGCAATCTGCCAAAATCTGATATGGATCAAATTATTCAAACTACCCAACACATTTTTAATCCGTATCTAATTGAAGAAAACCAGTTTGAAGCATTAATCAATTTAATGATGAACGATAAAAAAAATGAAACCGGTGCAATTCAATTTGCCTTGTTAGCCGCCTTAGGCAAGCCCGTTTGGAATATTACCGTAAGTCAAACTGAAATTAAACAAACCTTTAACTGGTATCAACAACATATTTTACATGCAGTATAACATAAGCCATCCTACCAAAAAAATTAATGCCTTGTTGAAGCTACCCACTTCAAAAAGTATTAGTAACCGTTTGCTGATTATTAGAGCATTGTCTGGTCATAATTTTCCCATTCATCAATTATCTAATTCAGATGATACCAGGGTTTTGTTAGATGCTTTAGCATTAAAACAACCGATAATTGATGTTGGTGCTGCTGGTACTTCAAGTCGTTTTTTAACTGCTTTTTTAAGCATCACCAAAGGCGAATGGGAGTTGCGGGGCAGTGAACGATTGCATCAGCGACCAATTAAAATTTTAGTCGACACTTTGCAGCAATTAGGGGCAGATATTCACTACAAAGAGCAACCCGGTTTTTTACCTTTAATTATTAGTGGTAAAAGTGTTGAAGGTGGAGAAGTCAACATTTCTGGAGGCATCAGTAGTCAATTTATTTCAGCTTTGTTGATGATTGCGCCGGTTTTACAAAACGGTTTATCTGTTCAAATTGAAGGGGAGTTGGTTTCAAAACCTTATGTACAAATGACCTTATCGTTAATGAATGATTTTGGCATTGAGCATACCTGGAAAGATAACCGAATTACCATAGCGAATCAAGCCTACAAATCACTAAGCTATACCGTTGAGGCAGATTGGAGTGCGGCTTCATACTATTTTAGTATGGCAGCTTTAGCCAAACAATCGAAGTTGTTGTTAGATGGTTTGTTTCCGCAATCTTTACAAGGCGATCAAGCTATTCAACAAATAGCAGCGCCATTAGGTATCCGTTCATTTTTTATGCAGAATTGGTTACATTTAATTAAAGCCCAACCAAGCACGCAACATTTGCGGTATGACTTTACCGAATGTCCTGATTTGGCGCAAACTACCGTAGTGCTTTGTGCCGCTTTGGGTGTGCCCGCAACGTTTACCGGTTTACAAACTTTGCGCCGAAAAGAGACGGACCGCATTGCCGCTTTGCAAAACGAGTTGGCTAAAGTTGGGGTAACCTTTGACAGTGAAGACGATGTTCATTTCAATGTAAAAGGTCAAGTTGAAATGCCTGATCAAGTTCCGGTTTTTAAAACCTACGAAGACCATCGAATGGCAATGAGTTTTGCGCCCCTCGCTTTAGTGTTACCCGCAATCATTATTGAAGATCCCATGGTGGTGAGCAAATCGCATCCGCAATTTTGGGAGCATTTGAAAGCAATGGGTTTTGAGGTGCAAGTATAAATTGTCGAATAACATATTTGTATTACCCAAGCCTAACACATATGCATTTCCGCTAATTATTTACGGTGGCAAAATGTTCTACATAAGCTATACCATTATGGTTTTCAATAATTTTAACAGCATCTGTGTATGAAAAAGTGTGCATAAAAGCATGGTGAACCGATAAAACGGCATCCTGCAATTCCTGGTCACTTTCTAAGGTAAAGATATTTAAACCTAATGATTCGCAAGTTTCTTTTGAGATATGGCGACTATGTGATTTCTGCTTTTTATGATCTGAAAAAGTTTGCATTACTTTTTTTACAGCACTTTTTTTGTCTTTCAACATATTTTCTTTGAGCCATTTAGTTACCATTATTTCTGACCAGTCAATAGCTTGTTTACACGCACCTAAAAAAGTAGGATGGTATTTACTTATGATAACCTGCCAAAGTGGTGTTGCCTCGGGATTTGCTTTAATATCGGCCTTTGCCTGCTCAAATTCATCTAATACAGCTTGACAAGCTAAGCCACCCATTTGAGGATCAATTGGGCCCAAATTAGATTGTCGTCCCATAATTATTTGTTTAGCAGAAAAGGCAATCATAGTTCCTGCTGACATTGAAATCTGCGGAACAATCACTCTGATATTTTTATCAAAAATGCTATACAGGTAATCAACCAATGATTCTGTCGCAGCTATATCTCCGCCTGGTGTATGTAAAATTAAATCTAAGCCCTTCAACCTATCCAGTTGATTTACGGTGAGCATGAAGCCCATTTTATCTTTATCATTAACTTCAATATTTGGTGAGTTGGCATTTTGAAGCCAACCAGAATAATAAGCGATAACGTTTCTTTTCGTAATTGAAAATAATTTTCTCAAATATTTTCGTCTGATTATGTCAATTGAATTTAAGTCTTTAGATTTCTTTTGTTGATTCTTTATTTCAAGTAATACTTCGTTAAAATTCGGCATTTATAATTTTCTGACTAAGGTTGTTCTATCGGTTATAATTGTTGGTGTAAAATCTGTATACAAGGTAAATTTCTTAAAGCGGTCTCCTTTTTCAATCCATTGTAAAGGAGTACTAAATTTTGAAGATTTAGCTATTTTGTTAAATTCCTTTGTATGTGACTTTTTTGATTTTTGGTTAGACATTGCTTTTATTATTTAATCCAATTAATATTTAGGTAGTGTACTGTTAATTACGCTTTTATTTATTAAATGTTTTTAATTGAAATTTTATTGACTTGAAAAACGCAATACTCCTCAACAATATAAACATAATTTCATAAATAAAAGTGCCTCAAAATAAAATTTTTGAAAAGCAAGTTTTTACATGCAAAAATAGCAAATATATGCTTAGCTGTTAAATTAACAAAGCACCAGTACTCACATTGTTTCATATAATGAAAAAGGAAAAAAAATTAACCCTTTGAAAGTTAAAAAACTGATGGAGAAACAATTAACATTACTAAATTAGGTGTTTATATAAATATAACATAGCCTATAGCATCCTATCAACTCGTCTTATTTAAAAATTGTTGCTCTAACATAGCTAAACTTAAAGTAATAAAGGTAA
The DNA here is from genome assembly GCA_938023075.1 of uncultured Chitinophagales bacterium. Taxonomy (GTDB): domain Bacteria; phylum Bacteroidota; class Bacteroidia; order Chitinophagales; family JAHDHT01; genus CALHDG01. Next base: position 7,057 of record CALHDG010000011.1, on the reverse strand, counting down.
GCCTGCCCGATGGACTGATGTATGGAACTTCACAAGCAAACAACTCGTCAATCATCGTTAACATTTCAGGTTTGCTTAATCGAGTACCCGTTTTAATGGCAGATTGATGAGCAATGCATTTTGCCAAACCGGTACGTTTGTCAAAATCGGGTTGATTTAAATTTTGTTTATACTGCTCCAAAATGTTTTCGAGTAGCTGCTGTTCATTACTGTTTTTTAAATCTGCCGGAATGCCCTTAACTACAAAACTATTATCGTCAAAGGGTTTTACATCAAAACCAAAAGCCAACACATCTGGTAAAATATCTCGCAACAGTTGGGCATCGGCAGCATTAAAATCTAAGTTTTTCGGAAACAGTAATTGTTGTGTAGCCGATTGGTTACCCGCCATTTTTTGAATGAGCCGTTCATATACAATACGCACGTGTGCAGCATGTTGGTCAATTAATATCAAACCAGAACGGATTTGCGTTAATATAAATTTTTGATGCAATTGCACGGGTTCAAAACCGGTGTAGTCGAACAACTGCAAATCAACATGGGCAGCTTGTTCGGGCTGTTGGTCAAATTGACTTTTAACGGTTACGGTTTGTGGTGTTTGTGTCGATTGAGGAATGGTGGCTTTTCCAATTTCATACAAATCTTCCCAATTTTTTACAACACCAGCATGTTGCTTGGGAGGAGCTTGGCTCCAGTCTTTAACGATCCCTTTATTCGCAAAATGACCGCCATCAAATTGGCTGCTTAAGTCTGCATTACTTTTTTGAGAAGATAAAGGATGCTGATTAAAAGATGCTTCTTGTTCAAAATCGATAGTGGGTAAATTGCCAAATAAACCCAGGCTATGCCGAACGCCTGCATTGATAAAGGTATACACTACTTTTTCATCATCAAATTTAATTTCTTGTTTGGTTGGATGAATGTTTACATCAATCCGCTGAGGATCCACATCAATAAAAATCGCATAAAAAGGATAGACATCTTTTGGAACTAAATGTTGATAGGCTCCCATAACAGCATGGTTTAAATAAGCACTTTTTATAAACCGGTCGTTCACAAAAAAGAACTGTTCGCCTCTACGTTTTTTAGAAAATTCTGGTTTTCCAATAAAACCGTGTATACTTAAAAAATCAGTTGCTTCTTTAACTGGTGCAATTTTTTCTTGGTACTTTTTACCAAGAATACCGGCTATGCGTTGCTTTAAGGAGCCGGCTGGTAAAATATAAGTATCTGCACCATTGTTGTTTAACGAAAAATAAATATCTGGATGTGCCATCGCTACGCGGGTAAACTCATCCAAAATATGTCGCGTTTCAACTGGATTTGATTTTAAAAAATTACGCCTTGCCGGTACATTGTAAAACAAATTTTTTATCGAAAATTTAGTGCCGGGAGCCGCTTGACATGCTTCTTGTTTCATTACTTTAGCTCCTTCAATGGCAATTAAGCTGCCCATTTCGGCTTGATGTAAACTGGTCACTACCTCAACTTGGGCAATGGCGGCAATAGAAGCCAAGGCTTCTCCTCGAAAGCCTTTAGTGCTTAAATTAAAGAGATCATCTGCCGATTGTATTTTGCTGGTCGCGTGCCGTTCAAAACTCATCCGCAAATCGGTAGGCGACATGCCACTGCCATTGTCAATTACCTGAATCAACACTTTGCCGGCTTCTTTAATAAATACCTGTATTTTGCTGCTGCCGGCATCTACTGCATTTTCTAACAACTCTTTCACTACAGATGCAGGGCGTTGTATCACCTCTCCCGCAGCAATTTGGTTGGCAATATTATCTGGCAGCAATTTAATTTTGTCTGGCATCTATTTCTTTAAGCTGCAAAGATAGTAAAGCCCATGAAGTAATTATATTTAGCTGTTGTTTAGTAATAAAAACTGATTTGTTTCTTTTTCAATTTCCTAAAAATCAAAACTCCTTAACTATCGTAAAATAAGATAGTACGTTAAAACAGATTTATCATATATTAATTTGATGGCTATGTATTTGGCATGTATTTAAATTGTGATGACGTTGGTAGTTTAGACCCGATTTCCAAGCCAACAGCACTAAAGTGCATTGGGTTGTTTGGCAGCTAAGTGTTGTTTACCGTATGGAAAAATTCGTCATTCAAAATTCGGTATTCGATATTTTTGGTTGACCATTTAATGAATATCGATCAACGAATAATGAATGTTAAATTATTTTTAATGTATAAATAACTGATATTCAATATCCATTTGCCCTTGTGCGTTGGCGCAGCATTTGAACGGATAGCGGGTAGCGCGTTTCTAAATGATTTCTGCCGTTTCGCTTTAAAAATTTAGGCTAATTAAATATAAACCCTATTCACAAACCACCGGTTGTATAACTGCTGAAAACATTTTATTGGCAGGAACCGAAAAGTCGTTTTGCAATTCAATGCGTTGTTCTGCAAAATAGTTAACTGTTGCGACATCGGTAAAATTAATATTAGATAAAATAGTGTGTTGTGCTTGGTAAGTTCCACCAGAAATAATAGTTGGATTTTGATGAGTTAATACAAACGATGGTGCGTAGGTGCACGAATTATCATTACAATTTGCAGATGGTGTGTAGTTGCATGCATTCACTTCAATACAACCATTAACCTGAGCTTCACTTACCATACAATTGCAAGGATTATTAGGATCTATTATTTCAACATCACCTATGCAAAAATTGGTATTGCACATAGGAGCACTTTGACAGGAGCCATCGTTACAGTTTGCTTGAGGATTATAATTGCAAGCATTTGCATCGGTACAGCCATTTACTTGAGTTTGTATTACGATGCAATTGCATGGATTACTTGGATCTAATATTTCAATATTACCTGCGCAAGCGTTAGTATTACAAGAGGGAGCATTTTGACAACTACCATCGTTACAGTTTGCCTGTGGATTATAGTTACATGCATTTACATTTGTGCAGCCCATTATTTGCTGTTGTGTTACAATGCAGTTACATAAGTTAATTGGATTAACTATGCCAACATCACCCAGGCAAATATCGGTATTACAAATGGCTACCGGAGTTCCCTCACAGGTACAATTGTTGTCTATCATAATGTCATTGGTGGTGCAGCTCTTTCCGTCGTTACAAGCAGTACCTTGTGCCGGGCAAGCAACTATGGTACTGTATTCAATACATAATTGTGGGGCTTGAGCTGCTGATCCGTTATATGACTCGGCTGTTCGTTTACCATTTCCATTAATGATTAAAGTTATTGAATTGCCGGCACTGTATCCTTGCCGGTTAACAATTTCCTGAATAATATTAGAAATGTCCGGAGTTCGTTGAGCCATACCGGATTGGCCAACTTGCGTCCAATTAGGTGGATTCCAATTTGCCAAAGCACTTGTTTTTGCACGGGATGATAAATTTTGATCTACAGCCGTAAAAGCATCTGAATGGTCGGTGTCTTCTCCTTTTATGGTTAGGCTGGTAGATGCTGTATTGGTTTCATCAGTAGTAAACTGAACATAGGCATCATAAATGTCAACTCCTTGAAGAACGGGTACATTATTAAATCGAAGCCCAATGGTTTGGTTGCCTCTATTATTGCCATCATACACAAACTCTAAATCGGTACTGTTAAAATACATGGTTCCATTGCTACCATATTCTTCTACATCGTCATTTCCATTATTTATAGCTATACAAATGTTGTTTATTGGAAGCGTTCCACTACAATTACAAGCGTTTGTATATACATCGTTTATGGTGCTAGAATCGCCATCATCGCAAGCGGTACCTATTAAATTATTATTTAGGTTGGGGCATTGGTCGGCAGCATCACAAGTTCCGTCATTATCAGTATCGGCAACGGGCGTGCCGGCACAATTGCAATTATCATCAAATACATCATTAGTGGTGCAGAGGTTATTATCATTGCAAGCAGCACCTTGATTTAAATTGCCTGTGGTAAAGCTATAGTATTCACTTTCAATACTTTGCCCACTTGATGTTTGCGCGGTAATTTTCCAGCAATATTCGGTTTGCGCCTCTAACAAACAAGCGGGTATACTTATACCGGTTGTGTTAATGCCGCTTTGCGTATGTACTAGGTTATTGGTAATCGCTACAGGATCTTCATGATTAAAATTTTGAAAGCCGATGTATAAACCATCATTGTCTTCGGCAATCCAAATTATCCCATCGTGAAAGGTGATGCCTTCTGCTTTAAATTCACCGCCCACTATAGAGCCTAATATGCCACTTATATCAAAATTTAACTGACTAATTAAGTTGCCATTTAAATCTGTTTCGTAAATGGCTTTCGAGTTTTTACTTAAAATTAAGAGATGTTCTCCAGTTTTTGTTGCAGACATGGCTTTGTTTAATCCGAAATGATACAAGCCAGAAGCATCTTGGGGAGTCCAGTTTACTTGGTTAATATCAAAAGGTTGACTTGCCGTTAGGGTGCCAGAAAAATTAGGAGCAGTTGGTGCATCAAATTCAAATAAGGTTACCGGATTGTATTCTTTACTAGCATACATTTTACCACTTACCGGATTGTACGTTACCCCTTCAAAACCATCATTTTGCCCTGAAATTAGTGGATCACTTAAAATCAAAGTATTTTCTAAAGTAACATTAGTTAAAGTGTTGTTATTGTAGATTAACTTTATAAAATGCACATAACCAAAACGTTCTTCCATAATAGCAAAATAGTCGTTATGTAAATAAGTGACTCCTTCAAAATCGCTCCCTTGAAAATTAGAAACCGGATAAGTTGAATTTGCATTAAAGTCAAATGTATGAAAAAGTAAATCTGTACCACTGTCTTCAACGCCTACAAAAGTGCCCGGTCTTTTTTCGTGGTGTGTAAAACCCGACACTTCTTCACCTTGCGAAACTCTGCTATCAAAAGACAATACAAAATCTTGTAAATTAATGGAATTGAAATTAGCACCTGGATAATAATTGCAATCGTAAATCTCAAGTGTATAACTGGTAAAATTAGTCGCTCCTTTCCAGCTAAATGATAAACTATCTGAACTTACGGTAGATAGATTTAGAGGTTGCTGAGGATAAGGGTAGTCTTGCGAAAATAATATAGTTGATATAAATATAAATATAAATGTGTAATATTTGTGCATCGCTATAGTTATTGGAGTTGGAGAAAAATGGGCTTTAAGTGTATTGCTTCAATTTATTAAATGAGGTTACGCAAAAGGCTTAAAAAGGTTGCTTTACACTCAATTAATTTTTGAAAGTTTAGGTGCAAGTTTTCAAACAAATTGACATATTAACTGCATAAAATTTTAGTGAAACTTATGCACAGCTTTAAATGGAAGCCCGTACCTTTGCAAACTTAAAATATTAGATTGAAAGTAACCGAACATTTAAAAAATAATAAAAATACAGTAGCTTCATTTGAAATTTTGCCTCCTTTAAAAGGCAAAGGGGTTAAAGGGGTGTATGATGTATTAGACCCCTTAATGGAATTTAAACCACCCTTTATTAATGTTACCTATCACCGCTACGACTATGTTTTTAAAGAAGTGCAGCCAGGCATTTATAATAAGGTTTATATTAGAAAAAGACCTGGCACCGTTGGTATTTGTGCGGCTATTCAATTTAAATATAAAATAGATGCGGTACCCCATTTAATTTGCGGAGGCTTTACCAAAGATGCTACAGAAGATGCGTTAATTGATTTATATTATTTAGGAGTTAACAATATTTTAGCCTTGCGGGGCGACCCTGCTAAAGATGAAAAATCGTTTAAACCGGAAGTTAACGGACACGCTTATGCAGTTGATTTAGTAAAGCAGGTTAATAATATGAATAATGGTAAATACCTGGCAAAAGAATTGCAAAATTCATTTAAAACCGACTTTGAAATAGGCGTTGCCGGATACCCTGAAAAACATTTTGAAGCACCTAATATGGCAACTGATATGCGTTACTTAAAAGAAAAAATTGATGCCGGAGCAGATTATATAGTTACACAAATGTTTTTTGATAATGAAAAGTACAAAAACTTTGTAGCTAAATGCCGGGCTAATGGTATTGATGTACCCATTATACCGGGTATTAAGCCTATTACTAAAAAATATCAAATAAAAAGTATACCGCGTATGTTTAGTGTAGATATACCCGATGATTTAATTAAAGAAATTGAAGCTTGTAAAGATGACGCCGCAGTAAGAGAAGTGGGCACAGCTTGGTGTATTGAACAATCAAAAGAATTAATTAAAATAGGCGCACCCTGTGTACATTATTATACCATGGGTAAAATTGATTATATGCTTAAAATAGTACGCGAATTGTTTTAAGTGATTTTTTTTATTTTACCACAATGCTTTAAACGACTGATTCCAAATTAAGTCAAATATCAATACTAATTACAAATATTAAAAAGATGAAATACTTAAAATCAATTACAAGTTTAGTTTTAATTGGGTTACTTTTTGCCGATTGTAAAGATGATGGCGCAGATTTTACCTTACAATATGATGGCGCGAATAACACGGCTCCTCAGTTGCCCGCTTCTGTTTACGAATCAGGCGCCATGTTCCCCGCTGATTTTGAAGGCAATGATGCCGGCAATGAGTTATATGCCGTGGAGTTGTTTATTGAAGAAATACCAACAACCGCTTTACTTAGAGTATACCTAAATGATAGAACCGACAACGAGTTAGTGTATAGTAAATCTATTTTAACCGAAATTACCAGTAAAGATTGGATGACCCATACCTTAGAAACTCCTGTTGCCTTAGATGGTACGGATTTATGGATAACTTTACGATATGAACAACAAGACAATGCACGAGTATTAGGTTGCGATAGCGGACCAGAAGAAAGTTTAAACAGTAATTGGCACTATGATGCAAGCGACAATGAATGGGTGCCTTTTAATGATAGAACCGGCGCAGATATCAATTGGAATATCAGAGCTTTGGTGCGTTTGCCGGGGGAATAACTAATTGATTGTTTACTTTGGTATTAATTAAATTGCATGTTCGCTTTCAAAAACAGCTTTAATAGGCTTGTTTTGAAGATGGCTTTCACACCAGAGTAAAATTTCTTCGTAATTT
>CALHDG010000010.1 GCA_938023075.1 uncultured Chitinophagales bacterium | reverse complement strand
TTAAAAATTGGGATGGCTCAAATAGCGCCGGTTTGGTTAAACAAAATCAAGACGATCGAAAAAATACAATCATATATAAAAGAAGCAGGAGAAAAACAATGCGAATTGCTGGTGTTTGGTGAGGCATTGCTGCCGGGTTATCCATTTTGGCTGTCGTTAACCGGTGGAGCTAAATTTAATTCTTCCGTACAAAAAGAAATTCATGCGCACTATATACAACAAGCGATTATGATTGAACAAGGTGAATTAGATGAAATTTGTCAGTTAGCTAATCAATATCAACTTGCTATTTATTTGGGCATTATTGAGCGGGCGCAAAACCGGGGCGGGCATAGTCTCTATTGTTCGTTAGTATACATTAATGAAAAGGGGCTTATTAAATCGGTGCATAGAAAACTACAGCCAACTTATGAAGAACGATTGGCTTGGTCAGCAGGCGATGGACATGGATTGCAAGTTCATCCTCTAAAAAAATTTAATGCCGGCGGACTAAACTGTTGGGAAAACTGGATGCCCTTAGCTCGAACAGCTTTATATGCCTTAGGTGAAAATTTACATATTGCCGTTTGGCCCGGTGCAGAACGCAATACTATAGACATTACTCCCTTTATTGCCAAAGAATCCAGATCGTTTGTAGTTTCGGTTAGTGGATTAATGCGTAAAGAAGACATTCCGGAAAATATACCGCATTACCAAACTATTGTTAAAAACGCACCACCGGTGTTGGCAAACGGAGGCTCTTGTATTGCCGCGCCCGATGGTACTTGGATTGTACCGCCCGTAGTTGATAAAGAAGAACTGATTATTGGCGAAATCGCTTATGAAAAAGTATTAGAAGAACGTCAAAATTTCGATCCGGTTGGGCATTATTGCAGACCAGATGTTACTCAACTTAGTGTAAATAGAGTGCGGCAGTCTGTTATTCGTTTGATAGATGAGTCTTAAATTTAATAGTGGTAAAGGTTTAAAAAGGATAGTAGAATAATTTGTAGATTGCAATAAAGCGTTTTTATAGTTTAAAAATAAGGACAAGTATATCTAAACAATGAAGTACTTTACATTTTTTGATATTTTTTGAAGCGAAACGATTTGGCATAATAAGAGCACCCGTCCCGCTTTCCGCTCAAATGCTATTGCAAGGCTTCAAAATCTGCGCTGCAAAATAGCATAACCGCTGCAATCGGGGCTAGTTTGCAATCTTCGGTTCTTCGTAAAATGAAAACAACAGCGACACTCGAAAACAGAAAAGTATCAATCACTTTGATAAACTTGTTAAAATAAGTTTCATCATTTTTTAAAGTGATTTCAATTTATACAAAAAAACGCACTCTTCAAGGCAATTTGATTATAAAAGGTGACACAAAAATATTGAATTGAATTTGCTGAGATTCAAACACTGTTATACTTAAAAGGTTTGACGATAATTTTCAACGATAAGGAATAGGAAGAAAACAAATTTTCCAACTCTGACAAAGTACACAGACTTAGTTGGGCTAAGCTAGGCTTTCTAAGGAAGTATATCGTAAAATGGCAAAATCAGATAGTAAATTTATTTTTATAGCGTTCCTAAGGTTTTAAAAGTATGTAATTTAAGTTTCGGAAGTAAATTAATTGCTGTTCCAATGGAACCTGTTCCATTGTATCAACAAAAGCATTGCCACTTTACTACAACAAGTGAACAGGTTCACTTGGATGGTTTTATGCTTTATATTTTGAATTAAGTTAACTTAACCTTATTGAGTACTTCAATTTCCATAAATAATTTATATTGAAGTTATTATGAAATAAATACGACTACCGAAACTTAAGTATGTAATTTAGCATAATAAAAAGGTCATCCATGTAAAATGAATGACCTCAATGTTCTTTGATTTTAGTTTATAATTATAGTTGACTCATCCTAACAATTACAACAATCATTTTGATTTAAATTAGGATTTCTATCAATATCTCGTTGAGGGAGAGGCCATACATCATCGCACGGGCTGTCATAACCTAATGGTCCAAGCACTTCTGCTGCTTTTCCTTTTCTTCTCAAATCAATCAAACGGAAAGGACCTTCAAAAGCAAATTCAACAAAACGTTCTTGTAAAATTAGGTCAACAAAATTACCAGCATTGAGTTCTTTATCTTCTAAACCTGCCCTGCTTCTAACTTGATTATAGTATTGATTGGCTTTCTCAAAATTGCCCATTTCAGCGGCAGCTTCAGCAGCAATCAAAACCATTTCGGCATGGCGGATAAAAAATATAGGATCGTCTGCTGTGCCTGCTATACCTGCATCAAAAGATGGATATTTTAATCCATACGAAACATCATAACTTGAGGTATCAATACTGGCTTCAAATCGTGAATCGCCTTCTTCAAAAGCATTAATGATGGCATCTGATGGTCCAATAGAATATCTACCGCCTAGGTCTGCTGGTCCATAAAAAAAGTTTAATGTATTACCATCTGTTGAGGTATAATTTAAACTGTAAATCTGGTCATCTAAAAATGGAACAGTAGTTAAATCAAAATCTGCCCCTAAAACGGATTCAGCTAAATTCAATGCATCTGCCCATCTTTCCTGATATAAAGCTACTCTGGCTAAAAATGCATCTGCAGCTTGTTGGCTGGCAACAAACTGAGCTGTTTCAGCTAGTATACTTGCTTTAGCATCGCTAAAATCGGCAATAATTTGATTATATATTTCTTCAACTGTTGATGTATTAACAAATAAAATTTCACCAACTTCTTTAGTTGGTGTAAGCACCAAAGGTACATCTTTCCAAAAGGCCACTAAATTTAAATAGCATTGCGCTCTTAAAAATTTTGCCTGCCCTATAATATTGTTTCTGCTAGCTTCATCAAAATTAGAATCTTCTACCTGCGGTACTAATTCAATAACATTATTGGCATTATTTATAGCGGTGTAGTAGCTTGAGAAAACACCTTCCATTGTGCCATTTCCTGGAAATACATTTAAATTGCCAAATTCTAAACGGGTTGGGAAGGTGCCTGTTGCATTGGCTTCATCAGAAAAATATTGAGCTAAAGAAAGCCAACGATCAAAATCATTTGATTGCATGGCATCATACACTCCGTTTATGGCAGCTTGTGCAGAAGCTAAATCGGTAATAGCTTCGCTAACTGGAATACTATTTTGCGGCTTTACATCATCTAATTTAGCACACGACACCGAAAGCAGCACTATTGTAAATAAAATTAATATATTCTTCATTTTTTTGTTTTTGTAAGATTAAAACTCAAATTTTAAACCACCAATTATCGATTGAGGCTGAGGATAGGTTAAAAAATCGGTTCCTAAAGCAATGTTCGATCCGTCAAAACCATTTACTTCCGGGTCGAACCAGGAATAGCCGGTAGCCGTCCATAAGTTATAGCCAGAAACAAAAACCTTTAGATTTTTCACATTGATTTTTGACAATAAGTTTGAAGGCAATTGATAAGCGAGTGTAATAGTTTTTAAACGTATATAATCGCCATCTTCTATATACCTGTCAGAAGGTCTCCTGTTATTATTCGGATCGCCTGCAGCAATTCTTGGAATACTGGTTTGATCGCCTTCTTGCTGCCACCTATTATCCCACGCGTTTTGTGTTGGGGCAAACACACTATTTAAACCTTCAGCAAATGCTCTGTTGTTATTATAAATTTGATGTCCGGTAGCAAATTGGAAAAACGTACTTAACTCAATACCGTAAATATTTAAAGTATTATTGATACCGCCTGTAAAATCGGGTAATGCTTTGCCAATATAAGTTCTATCATCATCATTTATTATTCCATCTGGAGCAAGGTCATCCGCTGTAGCCAATATACCATCTTCGCCAGCACCTCCGCCTATATCAGCAAATTGAATATCACCGGGCTCAGCAGTTGCTTGGGTAGGGCTATTTTCAATTTCGGTTTGGTTTTGGAAAATGCCCACGGTTTGGTTTCCAAAAAAAGTTCCGATAGGTTGTCCTTCGGCAATAATATTAGCAAAACCTGCATCAAAAGGTACGCCATCCACTAATTTTTTAACTTCATTTTTTAAATAACCGCCAGTAATAGTAGTTTGCCATTTTATGTTTTTGTTGTTAATATTCATAGTAGTTAACATTACATCAATACCGCGGTTTTCAACTTCGCCAACATTTTCCAAAACGCTATTAAAACCTGAAGTTGTTGGTATCGGTCTATCTAACAGCAGGTCATTTGTGTTTTTGAGGTAAAAATCTACACTACCTGAAATCCGGTTCTTTAAAAAGCCGAAATCTAAGCCAATATTTGATTGGGTAGTGGTTTCCCAACGTAAATCAGGATTACCAATTTGGCTTGGAGCAGTACCAGGTAAATCCTGATAATTATTTCCACCACCATAAAGTTGAAGTGCAGCAAAGTTACCGATGTTATTGTTACCGGTTTGCCCCCAACCTAACCTTAATTTTAATTGATCAAAAGGTCCATTTTGAAGAAAAGACTCGTTTGATATATCCCAACCTACAGAAAAGCCAGGAAAATACCCCCATTGGTTATTTACGAATCTTGAAGAGCCATCTGCCCTAAATGAAGCAGTAACATAATACCGGTCAGAAAACTTATAGTTTAAGCCACCAAAAAAAGACCTCATGTTATCACCTGTAAAGGCTCCGCTAGTAGTTACCGATTCAGCTCCTGAATTTAAGCCCGTAAACGCGTCTGTTGGAAAATTAACTGCCTCAGTATATGTACTGTTAATTTTATCTTCTTGAAAACTTGTTCCTCCAAAAACAACTATATCACTCTGCCCAAATTGTTCGGCAAATTTTAATACATAATCGTGAATAAGCCGGTTATTTAAAACAGTAGCTACAACAGCTCTACCATTAGTTGAAGATTGAAGTGTTCTAGGTTCATTAATCCTTTCATTTTGATTAATTAAATCTAAACCTAAGGATGCTTTAAAACTAAGATTGTCCAGAATATTATAATTAGCCGATACATTACTGATTAATCTTCCTCTAAGAATATTATTGTCGTAATCTGTTACTGCTGCAACGGCATTTTCAATACCAAAAGCACCACCCCAACTTCCATCTTCATTTAAAATAGGTACGGTTGGTGGAATCAAAATAGCTGCACCCAAAGCTCCAAAAATATTATTATCGTTTTGTATTTGCTTAGTATTGGTACTGGTATAGCCAACATTCATTTCTACTCGAACCCTTTCAAATGGAAGATGACTTAAATTTAGCCTGCCCGAATATTTAGTAAATGAAGAGTTTTTCATAATGCCTTGCTCATCATTAAAGCCACCAGACATAAAAAATTGTGTTTTAGCATCACCACCTGCTAAGCTTAAATTATATTTTTGCAAAATACCGGTGTGGAATATTTCATCTTGCCAATTAGTACTAACAGTATCTGTACCATCTATTTCTGTTCCATTTAGTTCATTTCTGTAAGCAACATAAGTAGGTCCATCTATTATATCAATTTTTTTAGGAGCCCATTGACCGCCATATGAGGAATTTATTGAAACGGTAGTTTTGTTAGCACGCCCTTTTTTGGTGGTAATTAATACTACACCATTGGCAGCCCTTGAACCATAAATGGCAGATGTAGCCGCATCTTTTAAAACTTCCATAGATTCAATATCATCTTGGTTAATATCAGAAAGCACACTGATATTACTACCCCCAATACCTTCTTGCGAAAAATCGAAATTGTCACCAGAAACAATTGGTACTCCATCTACCACATATAAGGGTTGATTACTTGCTGTAATAGAAGTTCTTCCTCTAATGTTTACATCAATTCCTCCTCCTGGTTTACCAGAATTTTTAGTCACTTGAACACCAGCAGTTCTACCTTGGAGTGCTGTTTCAATTGAGGGCAACTGAATATTTTCTATGTCTTCTGTATTTATAGAAGCAACAGCACCAGTAAGATCTTTTCTTTTTTGTGGTACATAACCAAGTACAATAACTTCTTCAAGCCCTACTGCATCATCCTCTAATACTATATCTATTTTGCTTTGATTTGAAGAGGAAATTTCTTGTTCAAGATAACCCAAATATGTGATAATTAAAGTTGCATTTTCCTGAACTTCTAATTTAAAACTCCCATCCAAGTCTGTCACGGTACCATTAGTGGTGCCCTGCTCAATAACATTCGCTCCAATGAGCGGTTCCCCGGCATCATCTGTTACGGTGCCGGTTATGGTTTTTTGCCCGTAGCTTAACGTAGCGACCAAGGCAACCATAAGAATTAATAATAATTTTTTCATAAAAATTTTTTTATAGTTACTCAAATTTTGGGTTAAAAATGACCCTAAAAGCTAAGTTAAACGAATAAAATATAATAATCATCATATTACTGTAAAAAATACAGGTTTCCTCTATTCTCCAAAAAAATAAGGAAAGACTATGTCTTCCTAAAGCAGGATTTTGGAAGTTGTAATACATTTATATTGAGGTAGTTGCTTTATGGAAGTGCAACAAAGTTAAATTAACCACCTGTACTCTTGGAAATATTATATAAATGCGAACGTACTACTTATGAATAATCACATCGGGCAGTAAAGTATAATCTCCAGTACCGCCTAAGCGCGGGTTCTCTGGAAATGGATTGATAAGGCAATTAAACACTTCGGCTTGCTCCATAATTACGTTGCCCTTGTTTTCGATTACGTTGCCACTGTTGGCTTGCCCGCCAACCAAATTTAAGTGACGTAAATTTAGTACAACGCCTGCCTGTACCTCAAACACGCGTGCTACATTGGTGGCGTTTAAAAATGTTGGAAAATTCTCATCACTTTCAATAGTTAGGTTTTTGTTGATGATTAGAGGGCTATCTTGTATAAAAATGCTGTAGTCGGCAAGGCTGTTGTGTATGGTAATGGTTGCCCCGTCAGCAGCACAATTAATAACTTCTTTTAAGCTGTTGGGCCCACTATCGTTTACATTGGTTACTATTAAATTACAATCGTTGGGTGCTGGTGCTGGCTCATTGTTGCAGGTCTTTTTTAATTCAACTTTATCTACGTAAAAAGTACCAGTTACATGACCAAAATTTACAACTAAATAAGCAGTATTGGCGGTATTGGAAGTAAAGCTTTTCTGAACCGTTTGCCATCGAGTAGTTGCTAAACCAGTACCATTAAAGATGCCAACATTACCATTGGTTTGATTGCTGCCATAAGAAAATTGTAAGTTGTTTTGACTGGCTTTTATAGCAAAAGACAACGTATACTCAACTCCATTTTCGAAACTTAAGTCTGGTCGTTTAAATTGAATATCCCAGTAATTATTACCTATAGAGTTCACCATTACTTTGGCAACTGTAGTTCCATCAATATCTGCATTATTGATTGTGCTGAAGTTCACCTTACTTCCGTTGGCGTTGCGGGTATCCCAATTGGTCAAGCCATCTTCAAAGCTGGGATTGCTTAACATATTGGGATGATTACAAACGGGATCGGGTTGAACAGCATCGCATACTTTGCTTATCTGAACATCATCTACATAAAAAATAGTATTGACTTGATGACCGAAATTGAGTACAAAAATAGCTTCATCAGCAGTGTTAGCGATAAAGGTTTTTTCAACGGTTTGCCATTGGGTGTTGGCATTTCCCGTTCCGCTCATAATAGAGCCACCCGCTTTGCGATTGCTACCATATGAAAAGGGTGCACTTTTATTAGCTTTGATATCATAACTTAAACTATATTCTGTTTCTTCTTCAAAAAAGAGGCTTTGTTTTTTAATCTGGATATCCCAATAATTATTGCCTGTAGTGCTTACCGAAACTTTGGCTTGTTGCAAGCCTTCGGTGCCTCCGGTTTCTACCTGAAAGTTAGCGGTTGCACTGTTGCTTGTACGGGTTTGCCAATCTGTAAAATCGTTTTCAAAACTGGAATTGATAATGATATTATCCTCCACACAATCTACTGGTGGTGCTGCGGCAATATCACCATAAACCAAGCCTTGCCCACTTACGCCGGCGTAAATTCTGCCATAAACATTGCGATCAGCTTCTATTAGTTTGGGGCTTCCCCATAATTCTTTTTCTGCGTGGTTGTTTATTTTCGTCCAGCTAGTTCCTTCATCGGTAGAGCGATAAAAGAAATTGCCGCTATCGCCTACTATCTTACCATAAAGATATAGTGTTGGATAAGATGCGCCTGATGCCGCCTTACCAGAGGCTATGGAAACTGCTTGTGCTACTGTATTAATCCGGCTCCAGTTTTGCCCACCATTGGTAGAGCGGAATAAATCGTTGTTGAAATTAATCCACAAATGTTTGGCTTTGCCGGGTATGGCGGTTAAGCGGGTTTTGTGTTTCCATTTGTCGCCACCAAAAGAAGGTAGATCGGTATTGTTAACCACACACCAGTTTTTACCACCATTGGTACTGGCGTGGAAAGAACCATCCGTCATATCATAAAAATAAAAAACACAGCCGAGTACTTTATCAGCTACCAAAGCTCTTACCACAGAAAAGACACTGGTATTGATTTTATCTGCCGTTAAATTGCTGGAGGCTTTACAACTGAAGTTACCTATATTATTACAACTAGCTAAGTTATTGATATTGGCAGTGCCTTGTGCATTTAAAAAACTATTACCACCATTGGCTGAATATTGCACTGCCGATTGGTTGGCAATGACTATGTTAGAAGGAGTTGTGGAAGACATCGCTACCAAACTTTTACCTAAACTTTCGTTGTAACCGTTCACTCTTTGAAAAGTTAACCCTCCATCAGTTGAGGTTGCAATGGAGCCGGGGCTGTTATCCCAAGCCTCTAAAAAATTACAAACCATGTGAGCAGGATCGCTTTCGCAAAAATCTGTATGGGCTCCCTTAGTCATGCCAGCAGCATTATTGCTTACCCGGTCTTTCAATAAATCATTTGGGTAATTGCCATTACTGATGTCATCATAAATAAAACCGCTTTGATCGCCTCCGTTAATGATTAAAAAATGATTAGCATTATTTTGAGGAAAGGGTGTAATGTCTGTAACGACCACCTCTTCATGACCTCTTGATTTTTCATTGCTCCAATTGATGTTACTGACTGTCCAATCGGGCGTGTGATAGGTAGAAAACCAACTGGTATAATACAAACCTTTGTTGTTAGCGGGGTCGAAACGAATTTGAGAAATGTGCGAACCAAAACCACTATTTTTGTAGCCATAAATATTAGTAGTTGGTGCTCCGTTTTTATCGTTCCAGGTGTTGCCTGCATTGGTGGTTAATTCGAAATTGCTGATCTGTGCCCAATCTGCTACAACCGTAATGGCAGTGTTGTTATTGTGAGGGCTGCATTCAACTGTTAGGTAGCCTTCTCCGTTATTATTGTCAGCTTTAACTTGTTGCCAGGTTGCAGTTTGTCCTGCTGGGTCATTACATTTCCAAATGCCTCTGGTTTTGCAAGCTACTAACATATAATCGCCATTTTTTGAAATAGAAAGGTCGCTTACATCTTTTAAGTCAGGATAGTTGTCATTATAATCTAAATTCCAGTAGGCTCCGGTTTGTGTGTTGCCGATAAACACCCCATAATTAGCATAACCTATTATTACTTTATGTTGTTGGATAGGATGAAAAACCACCGAGCGAATGCTGGAACGGTTGCTGTTTTGAACCAAGACATTTGTACCAACTTGTTGCACCGAATTATTGGTTAGATTCATTACATACAAGCCTTTTTCTCGTGTGCCGATATATAACTCATTTTCATTTAGTGGGTTGATGGCAATAGGAGTTCCTTGCCGGTCTTTATCATCGGTGTTGCCACAGTCTCTGCCGCCGTTGGCAGCAAAATAAAATGGCAAGCCGGTTATTACTTCAAAATCTTCCCCGTAATTATATGATTGATATATGGCAGCATTTGCCGGATTGCATTTACGACTCATCGCTAAAAAAACTTGTGATTCATCAGTAGGGTTTAAGGCGATGCCGGCTACGCTATAATGATCATCGTTGGTAGAGAAGACGATTTGTTTTAAAGATTGGCTGGGGGCATCCCATTTATAGGCACCCCCAATATCGGTACGGTAATATCTTACCTCTGCATTGGTCGGGTGAATTTGCATACCGGTTATGTAGCCTCCACCACCAATAGGTACGTGTTGCCAGTTATAGTCTTCGTAATTTTGAGCATTGGTGTTAATTGTAATAAAAATAATAAGTGCGGCATATAGTTGTTGTTTCATGATTGATTGTTTAAATGATTATACAGAAGGGGGTAAACGAAAGATGGTTTTTTATAAAATAAGGTTGCTTTTATAATCTTTGTAAGGTCGCAAAAATTGCGACCCTTACATTAGTTAATATGTACATTGCGGCAGAGCGAAGTTGGATGATTAGCCCTGATAGGAACGGTTATGCTATGCTGCAGCGCAGACTTTGAAGCAAAGCCATAGCATTTGAGTGGATAGCAGGACTATCTTTCGTGCGAGTCTTGAGCTATCGCTTCAAAAAAAATATTGCTACATAATCAATTCTTGCATTTCAACAAATTACCCTACCTTAAGCCAATGCAACAAATTGACCAGTGGTTAGCTGCTTTCGCTTCTTTTGTTTGGGGCTTGCCTTTGTTAATATTATTGGTGGGCGGTGGATACCATCTTTTATGGTATGCCCGCTTTTTGCCGTTCCGGTATATTAAAAAAGCCATTGACATTACCAGAGGCAAATACGACAATCCTGATGACCCTGGTGAAATTTCGCATTTTCAGGCATTAACAACTGCCTTGTCGGCAACTATTGGTATGGGTAATATTGCCGGTGTGGCAGTGGCTATTTCCGTTGGTGGACCAGGTGCTATTTTCTGGATGTGGGTGAGTGGCATTATTGGCATGAGTACCAAATTTTTCACTTGCTCGCTTGCCATTATGTATAGGGGAAAAGACACTGCCGGTAATTTACAAGGCGGACCTATGTATTTTATTGTAGAAGGTTTAGGGAAACGCTGGAAACCGCTTGCCATGTTTTTTAGTGCTTTTGGGTTGATTGGTGCTTTACCCGTTTTTAATGTAAACCAGTTGAACCAGGCGGTGCGCGATATTTTGTTGGTTCCGAACGGCATACAAACTGGCTTTAAAACTGATTTGGTTTTTGGAATATTGCTTGCCATTGTTACTGCCGTTGTTATTTTTGGAGGCTTAAAACGCATTAGCGAAACGGCTGCCCGTTTGGTACCCGCCATGGTAGTTTTATATTTTGTGAGTGTGCTTATTATTTTAGCCATTAATATAGAAGAGGTGCCGCATTATTTTTTATTAATATTTACCGATGCTTTTTCTGCTAATTACTTTAAAGGCGAAGCCATGTTTGGAGGTGCTTTAGGCGGTTTAATTTTGTTAGGTATTCGCAGAGGAGCTTTTTCAAATGAAGCGGGTATTGGTACGGCTCCTTTAGCACACGGTGCCGCCAAAACAGCCGACCCGATTAAAGAGGGCTTGGTAGCCATGTTAGGTCCGGCAATAGATACCTTAATTATTTGCACCTTAACCGCCTTAACTATTTTAGTTACGGGTGTTTGGCAAAGTTCCGGGCAAAATGGAGTGAGTTTAACTGCCAGTGCTTTTCAACAAGCGATGGGCGTTTATGGTAATTATATTTTGTTGCTTTGTATTGTGGTGTTTAGTATTTCTTCTTTGTTTTCGTATGCTTATTATGGTAAGAAGTGCATGTCGTTTTTAATTGGAGCGCATTTGCAGCATTATTATCATTTTCTATACATTGGCAGTATCCTTTTGGGGGCAACCACTTCGTTGAGTGCCATGTTGAATTTGATTGATAGTGCGTTTGCATTGATGGCTATTCCTACTATGCTGGCAACATTGTTGTTGGCTGGGCGGGTTATGCAGGCTGCTAAAGATTCATTAGGTAGTTCTAATTACTAACTTAAGTTTCGGCAGTAAAGTAATGTTCAAAGTTGTACTTGAAATTCTGTCATTTCGAATGAAATGAGATATCTTCCCCTCAATTGACAAGTTTATCTAAACCACAAAGTAGTTTACACTTAATTCAACTTTTAAATAAGAAGAGGCTATTGAAAACCCCCAGAAATTCGCAATACCAACTGGCGTCATCGCAGAAAATGTGGAGAGTAACGGAACATTCATCAGCGATCTCGCCTAAGGTTTCCCCCTAAATTCAAGGTTTAGTAGGGTGTTTTTAGGAGAGATACCGGATAATCTACTCCGCGAGCTCCGCAGATTTCCGGCATGACGTTTGTTTTACTTACTTTAATCGAGTATCAACTACCTTGATAAACTTGTCCCTCAATTCAAAGAAAAATAGGTATTGAGGTAAGATCTCTCCCTTCGGTCGAGATGACAAGTTTTATCATAAACTATTTGAAAAGCATCACAAAAACAAAACTTTAAGTAAAACAATGAATATTGAATCTTTACAAATACTTTAAAATCATAAACTTAAAAAAAAAGCTACTGCCGAAACTTCAGTTACTAAAATCGTACATTTCATTTTTTTGAGTTGCCAACCAAAGAAATCGCAATTGCAACCTACAGAAAGAAAAAGAACAATACCATACTTTGAAAGAACAAATTGAAGAACAGGTAAGCCAAGAAAATTTTGACGAAGCTAAAGAAGCTTATACCCAATTAATAAAGTTGAATGGCATCACTCAGACACAAGATTACTATAACTTTGCACGCTTATTAGTGTTAGATGACGAACCTGACTATACATTCATTATCCGTAACATTAAAACCGCCTTGCTAAAAGATGGAAAAATTAATCTTGAGTTTTTTGTAGATGCAAATTTGAATGCGCTAAAAGAGCAACCTGCATAGGCAGAGATTAAGGCTATGTTTAAGGAGTTGGAATGATCTGTTTTTGCATTGATCATTCAGTTACTTTCTTATTTTTGCTATGAATTGTCTGCTTGGTTTTGTAAAAGAACAGTGAAAAAAATCAATTAATAGATTGCAAAATATTTTAAGAATAAGGTACTACTACCATTTTAATGGGAACAGTTTTATATAAATATAAAAGGTAAGCCGGACTAATTCCCCTTCAAATCTTGAAGAGCCTGTACCGACACATCGGTAGGTGGGCTTTTTCGAAAGAAAAGGTCGGGGTAGTTTAAAACTTGTAAAAGACTTTTCAATACTGCTCATTTTATTCATAGTAGAACCAATAATAAAATGTAACTTTGAAAAAGAAAATATTGTCATCTTCACCAAAAAATAAAATATGAGTCTAAAGAAAGAAAGAATAATACATATTTTTCTTTATACTAAAGATGCGCACTTTGGTTATATTGAAAAGCTTAAACTACTTTAGGGAAGTATGAAGTAGCAATTTATTTTCCTTCTCTAATCAACAAAGTCCAGATATACGAAAATTATATTAAAAATCAATTGCTATTAAAACTGCTGTTTAAGTGGTAAAATAAACCAACCGGTTCAGCTCTTAAAAAACCCTATATTTAAACAGCCCCATTAGGAACAACAACGCATTTTTTTTATGTTTGAACAATTAACTCAAAAATTGAATAAAGAGGCATGAGAATATATATGGTTTGGTTGCTGGTATGGCTAACCACCGCAGCCCTTGCACAAATTGAAACAATTAATTTTAACAGTGGAGAACTGAATTTAACCGGTAGTTTGTATTTGCCTGGCGGCGATGGTCCTTTTCCAGCAGTAGTATTGGTGCATGGCTCGGGTTCGGTAAACCGCTACCAAACGGCTGAATTAGTGGATGGGAATTCTCAATGTATCTATCCGGGCTTAGCCAATAAAACTGTAGAAAACTTTAAAGACATCGCCAGGCATTTGCATACCAAAGGCATTGCTGTATTAACTTATGACAAACGCTCATTTACCTATGGAGAGGATTTAGACCCCATTACGGCAAGTACTAAAGATTTTATAACCGATGTTGAAAATGCAGTGGATTTTTTATTGACACTACCAAAAGTAAGTGCAGAAAATATCTTCTTGATTGGTCATAGTCAAGGTTCAGCTTTAATACCGATTGTTGCGCAAAGCAAAAGTATTGCTGGTTTAATTTCACTAAGTGGCGCTATTACTCCACCCGACACTTTGGTGGCAGAACAATTTAGAGATTTATATATTAAATGTGAAAACGATTCATTGACCGGTATGATTGTTGCCAATCGTTTTTATCGGGAATTTGAAAAGGTTAGGAATGATGAGCTGCCCGATACGATGCAGGTTACCATTAGAGTGCCAGGAGGCGACCCAACCATGCCCTTTGAGTTTGGCTTCCCTATTTTTTGGAACGATTGGATAGAGATGGCTGAACAAGTATTGGATAATTATACAACTGCCAATTTACCAACTTTACTCCTTCAAGGCGATGATGATTTTAATGTGCCTTTAAATGACATTATTCGTTTTGAAAAGGGTTTACCAGCTGATTTAACCACCGTTGAAATTTTTGAAGGGGTTAACCATTTGTTAACAACCGCCACCAGCACCAAGGTAAGTCCTTTATTGTTAGAAAGTATCAGCCAATGGATTAATACAAATTCAAGTGTAGAAACCAGTATTGAAGCTATTAATTTAGCCAATCATTTTCAAGTTCAATACAACAATGGTTTCATTCAAATGCAGGCTCATCAAAACAATCAAAATACCTTTAAGGAATATACTATAATGATTAGTACAATAGATGGTCGAATTTTACATCAAGCTAAACTTCAAAATAAACACAATTATGTTGTACCGGTAAACTCCTCTTACAACATGTTGGTGCTTAGTCTGTTTAATCATCAGAAAAAATATAGTCAGATCATTCATGAAAATTGATTGAATAAAAACACTTATTTTGAACTTGGAGGTGACATCTTTTAAGAAGGTGTCATCTCTACATATAAATTTATGCGATCAAGACCTGACAGGTTTTTGAAACCTGTCAGGTCTAAAAGCTAGTGAAACTCAGGAAAGGGCTGCAAACCAGCCAATACCCGAACATCAACTTGCCCTTCTTCTAACAAACCATCACAAGCATCATAAATAGTCCAATGATAATAAGGTTGATGGATAGGCTGCGACTCTACAAAAATGCAGCGTACATCTCCAACATTGTAGTTACATCTTTTTTAAATAGAAGCCAACAATTGTTTGCCGTATAAATGTCCATCGTCAAAATTATAACCAAGCACAATGTTGGCGACTAACTAACCGTCACTAATAAACTATAGGAATAGTTGACGTACTTTTGCATTTATAGCACCTTGAAATACAACAGAAAAATTTCACTTATTCAAGGCAAATGAATATCTTTGATAAAAAATCGCTTATGAAAGTTTTGAACTCACTTGCTTTAATATTCTTCTTCATTCACTTTTCTATTGCACAAGATGTTACGGCTACGGATGAGTGGATTGACTTTAACAAAACCTATTACAAAATTAAAGTTGCCGAAGATGGTATTTACCGGATTGACTACAACACCTTAAAAGAACAGGGCGTTCCCGAAACATGGATTGAAGCCAAACGGTTGACTTTAATTAATGAAGGTAAAGAAGTACCATTATTTGTAAGTGATGAAAACAATTGGGCAGAAGGTGCCTATATAGAATTTTATGGTAAGCAATTAGATGGGCAGTTTGATCAGCGATTATTCAAAAAGCCAACCGATCAACTACACCCCTATTGGAGCCAATTTGCCGATACCGCAGTATATTTTTTAAGCTATGCCGAACCCAGCCAAAAAATTA
The DNA here is from genome assembly GCA_938023075.1 of uncultured Chitinophagales bacterium. Classification (GTDB taxonomy): domain Bacteria; phylum Bacteroidota; class Bacteroidia; order Chitinophagales; family JAHDHT01; genus CALHDG01. The sequence goes on along the minus strand of CALHDG010000010.1, from coordinate 3,258 downwards.
TTGAACTTGAAAATGATCTTAATAATTTACCAGAAAAAGAAGCATACTTTATGCATAGTTCAGTGTGGCAATACAATCGTTTTCATTCTCTGGGAGTGGTAGATATGCCGATTCAATTTTTACCTTTAGAAAGCTATCCGGGAAAAAACAGAATATTGAATAGTTACTTTGCAAGTTACGGTGAAGGTGAAGGTTGGATAGGTTATTTGTATGCCGGAAACAATCCTATAACAGAAAACTCTATTAGGGTTACAGTTAATACGCCATTTGTTTTTGATAACGGTGGAGATGCGAATATAAGCTTTAAAGTACTTGGCTTATCGAGAGATACCCTTCCTTTTAATCATCATTTGCAAGTTTTTCATAACAATCAATTATTAGTAGAGGATCAATTTAGCGATTATAGTGTGCAAGCCTACACTACAACCCTGCCATTACATCAATTAAAATTTGAACAAACCGATTTTGAGTTTATCGCTGCATCAGAAAAACCAAGTAATCGGCAAGCCCTTTCTCATATGGTTATCGATTATCCCCGAAGTTATCAGTTTGATGAAGAAGTTGATCATTTTTTGTTTACCATCAATCATAAAGAAACCGGTAATTTTATAGAGTTTGAAGGCTTAAAAAACGAAGAGACTTATTGGTTGTACGATATCACCCATCTTATAAAAATAAAAATAGCCTATAACGAAGAAAAAGAGCTACACCAGGCTTACTTACCGGCAAGAGATGGAACACAACGTAGCTTAGTTTTGCAAAATGAAAATCAAATAAAAACAATCAACACCTTAAGCGAAACTGCTTTTATCAATTATGCAGAGAAATTCAATCAAGGAGATTATATAATCATCAGCCACCCAAACTTAGTTATTAAAGATGGAGCGGTTAGCAATTATATGGACTATCGTTCTTCTTATATTGGTGGCAATTATAAACCGGTATTAGTAAATGTAGAAAATTTGTACGACCAATATAGTTATGGCATACGTAAGCATCCGTTGGCTATCAAATATTTTTTAGATGAGGCAATTGAACAATGGGAAAATACACCTTCGCATTGTTTGTTGTTGGGTAAGGCAATCAAAAATTCTAAATGCCGGCTAAAACCATCTTTTGGCGAAAGCAATTGGCATAAAAACTTAGTGCCAACTTTTGGTGATATACCTAACGATCAATATTTTGGAGCGAAAGATTTTACACCTTTAAGCCGTATTGCTATTGGAAGATTAAGTGTAGATAATGAACAAGACATTCAACATTATTTAGATAAAGTTATAGCCGTAGAACAAGATAAGGTAAGCGAAGATTGCAACTATATAAACGAAGCGGAATGGATGCATCAACTATTTCATATTAGCGGTGGCGATAATTTTGAACAAATGTATCGATTTATTGATCGTTTAGACCATCAAGCTACTATTGCCAGAAATGGAAAGGTGACAGCAACCACCAATTTATTAGCTAAAATTGGTGGTTGTTCATCACTAGATGATTATGATTATGGATTGCCTCAACAATGTTTAGACAGCGTTTTTAGTAGCGGTAGAAAACTCGTTAATTTTATGGGGCATGCCAGCGGCTTATTTTGGGAAATTGACATAGGAGAACCTAATGATTATAGTTACAATCAAAAGTATCCTGTTATGATTTCTACTGCTAGTTTTGTTGGAGATATTTACAAAACTTATTATAATGATGAAGTTTTGTCGATGCCTGAAATTTGGTTGAATGCCAAAAATGCCGGATCCACTGCTTTTATAGGTTTTAATCTTATTTTCGAAATGCACTATGGTGCCGATTTGATTGATGACTTTTATGAACAAATATTTAACGAAAACCCTAGTTTAACTTTGGGGCAGCAGTTTAATGCTGCTATGCATAAACATTATAACGAAACGGATAGTATTACGCTACATGCTGCTAATCATATTGTTTTTGCAGGCGACCCGGCAATAAAATACCCAATCAACACTCAACCAGAAATTGTAATTAATGAAGAAGATGTTACGGTAATGGTTAATCAAATTAATGATTTTTATTACACTGTAGAACTTGTTTTTGAATTGAACAGCCTCAACATTGCTGCTGATAATTTTATACCATACAACATTATACTACTAACCGGTGATGAAGAAATTGAAGTAAGTAATGAGATGATAAAACAAGGCGAACAAGGAATTTTTAAAGGTGAGTTTACGTTGCTGCCCAACCAAACTCATCAATTTCGTATTCAGTTAGATCACACCAATCAATATGATGAGATTTGTGAAGAGAACAACACTTTTTATTTTAATGCCGGCAAATGGGTTGGCATTGAAGATGAGATATACGCGACGAATAGCATCCAAAATCATCCTAACCCATTTAACGATTACACTACTTTTAAAATTCATTTAGATCAAACCAATTTACAGCAAGATATTTATTTAACACTATCCAATTTAACGGGTCAACTCCTTCATCAAATTGCTTTACAAAAAGGCATGGCTCAACAACACATTGAATGGAATGGAGTAGATGCGAAAGGAAAGCACTTGGCTTCAGGTGTATATCATTATCAACTAAAAAGTAACGATGGACAATCAATCAGTTTGCCGGGTAAAATGATATTGGTACGATAATTTTGGGGTAGTTAAGCGGTAGTTTTTACTTGAGTGTTTATACGATATGTTAAATACACACTCAATCAATTGTACTCGAAACCTTTTCAAAAAAACTGCGTATTCAAAAGTACATCAAAACTATACAGATTATGCCAAAGTCACATTTGTTAAAATCACTCTTTATTCTTTTTGTTTGTTTAATGTCGTGTTTTGTAGGCTTTATTGTTGCCGGTTTCTTTGCATCTAACTACGTAAAAGCCCAACAAGCAGCCACTTATTTTGAAGCCTCCGAAGAATGGTTTGAATTTGGTACACCGCTAAAAGAAATTAACGGTAAGTGTATTAGCCAAAATGCAACCATGAATATTTTTGAGGAAAAAGAAAGTTCTTCTTATCTAAGTTTACAGTAATTGTTTTTGCTATAGAAGTTGCTCAATATAACAGACAAAATCAGGTTTAGCTTTCACCGCCTTATGTAAAGCTGCTTTACCTTTACCATTCTATTTGTAAAGAAAATCCATTTTTCTTTACATAAGCTGTTTTAATTGTAAAGAAAATTAGATTTTCTTTACAAAAGGTTTTTCCTTTGTAAAGAAAATTCAAAAATCTTTACCAATGAAAACCGAAAAAGGGTGGAGGGTCGATCAATTTC
>CALHDG010000009.1 GCA_938023075.1 uncultured Chitinophagales bacterium | reverse complement strand
TAAAACTTGAAAATGTATTAACAGGCGGCTTATTAAAGCTGAGCCGTCTGTTATTTACAAGCAAAAATCTCAATAACCATTACCTGATTTTTTAAAATACCGGATGCAAAATTAAACCAGTTTCACGTGTACTTTAAAAAGTGTCCCAATTTTTCGGCAGCACTTTAAACCAAGCTGAAAACGCAAAGCATGACTGCGTGAATGATTGCATACTAATCAAATATTTAATAATTATGAATATTATAACAAATTACAATTCATCTGTTAAAAATAATTATCCCTTTAGCAAACTATGTTTGCTGATACTTTTGTTTTGTTCAATTATCATCAATAAGTCAAAAGCCAATTGTGATATTGATGAATGGACTAGTTTAAGAGCTTTGTACTTAAGCACAAACTTGGCAGATTTAAATTTACCTGGTTGGAATATCTTAGAAAATACCAATCCACCTGCAAATTGCGATTTTAATAATTTATATGGCATAGTAGCTGGCACACCTCCAATACAAGGCTTTCCAGAAGGTGACGATGTTATTCTTGAAATTGACTTGAATAACGAATCTATAAGCGGAAGCCTACCCGAAGAAATTGGTAACCTTAGTTTCCTAACTAAGCTAAACCTAAGTCATAACCAAATAAGTGGTAGTATACCACTTACATTTGTAAGTTTTTCAATTTTAAATGTATTAGACCTAAGTCATAACCAACTAAGTGGAGGTATTCCCTTAGGCATTTGGAATCTCGGTTTTTTGTTTGAGTTAGATTTAAGTTTTAACCAATTAAGTGGTAGCCTTCCTACAGGAATTCCAACTTTATCCAATTTAAATCAAATAAGTTTAAACAATAACAATCTAAATGGATGTTTTGATCAAAGCCTTACTCAATTCTGCAATTTTACGGTTGTTGAAGTGGATGCAGGAAATAATTTTGATGTTACCTGGGAAGATTTTTGTACAAACGGTGCGGGCGTATGTATGGAATTTGACTTGAATGTTAAGTTACTATTAGAGGAGGCATATGTAGTTGAAGAAGATCAACATATAAACGATTTATGGTTTAGAGGCTTATTGCCAGGAATGGCACCAATCAATAGCACTGTAACCCCGACACCTAAAGGTCAACCATACAACACAGCCCCTTGGAATTATAAAGGCGAAGAAGGCTTATCTTTTTCTGATAATAACTATTCATATCTGGATGTAGATTGGGTTTTGGTCTCTTTAAGAACTGGTACTACAAAGAATACAGAAATTTTTAGAGCTGCAGGTATTATAGATGTAAACGGTGATATTAGATTTACAACTACCAACTATTTAAGCAACATTATCGATCCGCTTTACATCGTGGTTGAACACCGGAATTACTTACCGGTAATGTCACATACACCAGTGTCTTTTGTTGGTAACACTTTAACCTATGACTTTTCAGCACAAGATTCATTTAGAACCCCAAGCAAATATGGGCAAATTCAATTAAGCAACGGAAAATGGGCAGCTCTGGCAGGTAATGGCGATCAAGCTGGCAACTCAAACGAAAGAGATGATATAAATGGTGGAGATAAAGCTAAGTGGACATTGTTAAATGGTTTTCACGATTTATATTCAGATGCTGATTATAATCTAGACGCAGATATAAACGGATATGATAAAGCCATATGGCGGCGTAATAATGGAAAGGCGTGCATAGTTAATCAGTAATTTTTTAACCGTTAAATTAAAACAAATGAAAAATATAATAATAACAGTAATCATAATTTTTAGCGCATTCAATTTATCTGCACAAACCGGCGGCGTAGAAGTATATGCCAAAAGCAATTGCAGTCAATCAAGCAATAATAAGTTTGTAATAGATATATTTATACAATCAGAAGATGCAGCCGAAGACATTTATATTGCCGAACAAAACTACCGTTTTGATTACAATGATATGGCATTAGCCAATCCTACCTTATTAACAACCGGTAGTGATTTAAACTTTGGTAATCCTATCATTTCTGGCGGTAATGTAATTTTGTATTCCGATGCAGGCTTTTTTTTATTCAATAATGATGTAAGCATTAGCACCGATTTGCTGAGTACCTCAGGTCTCAATTTAAGTAATACAACACCCATTTATATTTGTAGTGTTCAATTTGATGTGTTGAATGCAGGTTTACCTATAAACTTTAATTGGCACGATCCTACAGAATTTCCACCAACCTATTTATCGTCAAATAATGGTACTACTTCCTCAATTGAAGTACGGGCTATTTTTTACGATAATTTGCAACCAACCGTTCAAGATCATTTTGACAGTGCCGTTTCCGCGAACGATTTTAACAGAGATTGGATGCACGTTTGCACAACCAATGACGGTTCTTTAGAAGTTAGCTGGGATTCTAATGTATATAATGAAATCTATATTAGTATAGATGGAGGCAACACCTTTACTGCAACAACAGGGGATAGTTTTTCAATAACTAATTTAGGTGTTGGCGATTACGATATTCGCGTAAAAGAAGGCGAAAATGGTTGTGCGATAACTTTAGAGGATATCAATATTCAAGACCTTTCACACCAAGTTACTCGTACTTGGGGGAATCCTACTTGTGGTGAAAACAATGGTTGGATTGAGTTAACCTGGGTGAAAAAAGCTTTGAATAATATCGATATTAGTATTGATGGCGGTGTAACTTATGAAAGAGTATCAGCAGCATTAGAAGTTTACAGATTTGAAGGTTTAACTACAGGTGATTATGATGTTAGAGTAAAATGGGCATATGCACCATACGCTTGCCCAACTATTTTAGATGATGTTAACTTAGGAGTTTCAAAACCAGGGGCTAATGGCTTAAGAGCTGATTACTATTGTGCTAATGATCGCTTAAGGTTAAGTGAGGTGAACATAACAGCCGATAATTATCAATTTAGATATAGAACTTTATCTGGAGGAACATGGTCTTTATGGAAAAATTCTGCTTTAACCACCAATGGTATAAGAAATATTTATAATTTACCAAATGTAACATGGGCGCAGGTAAGGCTAAGGGTACATTGTGGAGGAAAATGGTCAGTTTGGTCAGCACCTAAAAAATTCAACTTCCCAATTCAATGCAAACTTGGTGTAGCAACAGTAAGCCCAGTTAATATTCACCCCAACCCGGCAAACCAACAAGTAACTATAGATTTAAACGGACAAGAATTTGAAACCGGCACTGTAACCATTTTCGATTTGGCTGGCAAAGAGGCACAAGTAAATTCTTTATCAGCTAACCAAAGTGCTGCTCGCTTAAATACAAGCCATTTAACAAATGGTATTTATCTTATAAAAATCAATACCGATGGTCAAGAAATCCACACCCAAAAACTAACCATTGCCCATTAAACTATTCAATTGACAACTTGATAGGTGAAAGGCGGCTTACTGAAAAGTGAGCCGCTTTTTTTAAATGGATGAATAATTTATTCAATAACGCACCTAATAAAACCAAAACCAGCTTAAGTCTTTTGCTTAAGCTGGTTTTTTGTAAATATTTATTAGATTTCAACTAATGTTTGGATTTAGTAATGCGGAGAAAATAAATCTACTTTTTATGTCAAAGTCATTTTTTGATAGACGAGGCGAAAAACGTAGTCATAGTGGGGCTAAGACGAGGCTTTTCAACGAAGTATATCGAAAAATGGCAAAGACAGAAATGTAG
>CALHDG010000008.1 GCA_938023075.1 uncultured Chitinophagales bacterium | reverse complement strand
AACCAAACTACCCTATACGGCACTAATCAAATCAATAGATAAAATGCAACTATCCGAAATTGAAGATACCAAAACCGGTAAGACGGTCTACATCCGCTCTAAGGTAGATGAACTGCAGCTTCAAACAATCGATCGACTGGGTTTGAAAATACCGAAAGATGAGAACCCGCAAAGTGTTATTAATCAATATTTTACATATTAAGAACTCCAGACCCCTCGTAAATTAAACTGCCACCTAAAAGGTTGTTTCGAAGCGCATCGTTAAGGTTGAATTTGGGAAAATTGTATTTGTTTCATTAAGTAATTGGCACAGTTGCTTTGCGGCATAGTTGTATCTGCTAGCCGACAGGCTGTGAAGCCGTGGAAAAATCGGTAATCGTAACTGCATGCCGAAAAATACGCATTTTATTTTACGAAACAACTGCCTGGAACTGCTGGTTTTTAGGGCTGGGGTCTGGAGTTCTGAAATCAGGTAGTGCACCGCCAAAAAATTAATTTACTGATTTACAGCACTTTATCGTCTAAAACCGTCAAACTCAAGAGAATCTCCTTTAATTTTCAACCGAAGTTCGATTGATACAAACTTTTACATTTTATGTCGTTCATTTAATGAGATACTTTTATAAATTTCGTAGAAAATTTTAACCAATGTTCGTTGATCAATATTACATTACTCAACTTCAACCACTTCAAAATCAACATCTTTATAAATCGATTCCATCGGTATGTTTAACTTTAAGGTCTCGATGGTGAAATGTTGCTCTAAGCCTTCGCATTCTTTAAAATGCCACAAGTTATTGTCGTGTTTCACGAAAGTCTCGATTAATGCTTTATCTTGATTAATCAAAATATATTCTTCAAATTCAGGGATTTGTTTGTACTTTCTAAATTTACCCGTTCTATCGTATAAGGCAGTTGATTTTGATAAAACTTCAACAATTACTTTGGCATTGGTAACTCCATTTCTGTCGAATTCGCCTTTTTGAATCCCATCACACACAATACATAAGTCTGAATGTAGAATCGTTTTAATTTGGTCTATCGCCAAGTTGGCGGAGTCACCAAATGGTCTGCATTTTGTGGTTTCTAATAGTGGAAAGATATTCCCCATTAGATTGGTAGTAATTATAGAGTGAGGTATGGTACCACCAGCCATAAACCGGATTTCTCCATTGTTGTATTCTATCCGGCTAATGTGTTGTCCGTCTACGATTAAGCCTTTGGTGCTAATTTCGTCTTGCAATTGGTAATAATTTTCCAGGCTGTATTGTTTTTTTGTGGAATGCTGCTGTACGGCTGTCATATCGTAAAGATAGCTAATTTTTTAAAATTGTATGGGTGTCATGTTGCCGATTGGTATAATGCCTGCCCAGTAGTAGGGATGGGCGGTTAAGTCTTTTTCCAATTTATCAGGATTCCTTACATAATTGTTTATATACCATTTTTGAGCTTCCCAAAGGGCAACATCTTTGGTTTTACCTAATTTTATTTGATTAAAAAATTCGCTAGTAATTACACAGGTTGATTCTGGATGAACACTCCATAGAGTGCTTACAAGAGATGGGCAGCCTGCGTAAGTGAAAGCTCTGGATAGGCTCATAACGCCTTCGCCTTTTTGGATGGTTCCTACATTAGTTTCGCAGGCGGTGAGGTAAATTAGTTGATTGTTGCTTAAGTCCAAATTATAAATATCCGTATCAAATAAATCTTCATCAGTAAAAGACAATGACCCCAACTTGCCGCATCCATGCATGGTTAAATTCACGATGCTATATTTATTAGCGTAATCTTTAAAATTAATCGGATTGCATGCTTCGTTCTTATATATTTTTCCACTCATGCCTTTTGGTACATAATCAATATACTGGGCGCAGTATTTTGTTACAATATCATCTTTCGCTAAGAAGGATGCATAATTATTAATGGAATCAATAGACCCTTTTCTTTTTTGAGCTTCTAACAGTAATTTGCCTGTATACGCATAACTGATATAAAATTGATTAGCAAGAAAACTCAACTTAGTGTAATCCAGTTTAGCTAAATTTTTAGGGAGGTCGTGCTTATTTGTTAGCAAAGCAGCAAATGGTATAGTGTTCAATTCGGCATCCGGTATAATTTGTACATGTTTAATTTCCTCATTTAAACAGCTTAATGGTTTTTCTAAAATTAGTTGGTATAAAGCATATGCATCAGGTATATAATTGTTATGATTGTAAATAATGGCTTCACCTAATTTTTTTATATCACCTTGCCAAGTTAATGGTTTTTTAATTTGATGAAAATCTACTTGTTCTTTTTGTATGGTCATTGTGTAAATGGTGTTGTCTCCTATGAAGTATTCTAAAAGAGCCTTACCATATTTTAGTTGGTTTTGAATTACTGAAACTTTTATTGAAGCCTGTTTATACTTTAAATCGTAATATTTTGGATAATTAGATTCAAGTTCATCAATCAAGCGCTGATAAGCTATTTCCATATCGAATAATAATTTTTTTCTTTTTAGATATGTTTGACCCCTTTCATTATTGATTGTATCTATTTCTTTTTTGTAAAGTGAAATTGAATCTTTTAATGCTTTTTGAAGACTATATAATGAGTCGGGAATTGCTGTATTTTTTAAAGCCTTTGCTTCATAAATAGATTGCAAAAGAACCGTGGCTTTGTTTAATTCTATAAATTGAAAGGCGGTTTCTTTAAAAGAGTTATTCTCTTTCTGTAAATCATAACAAACGGAAAGGGCATCTTCTAAAGATGGTAATAAATTTTGTGCTTGCATTAAACGAGATTCTTTAAAATCAATATTTTGCAATAGCTGCATATAAAATTTTGCGCTTTTTTTAAAAGTCTGTTCAGCAAGGTTTAAATAATCTTTATGCTTATTTTCTTTATAATATTGATGGGCAATTAATGCTTTTAAATTTAATGACTCAACCATATCTAATGCTAAGTCAGTTTCATTAGGATTAGTAAAAATATTCTCATCTATAAAATTATTCGCTAAACAAATTATTGATTGTTGAATGTAATCCAAGGCTTCAGCATACTTTTTTAATTTCATTAAGTTTTCAGCTATGTTGTAAAATTGGTAATGATATTCTGAACGATATTTTTCTTTATCGTAAATTTCATCTTTCATCTTTAATGCCTTAAATAAATATTTAATAGATAATTCATATTTTTTTTGTTCAAAATAAACAGCACCAATATTATTATTAATACTTACAATATGGCTTTTAGCATTAGCATCAATTAACTTTAAGGCTTTTTCAAAATTAAATAATGCCGAATCATATTTTTTCAATTCAAAAAAAGCCCTTCCAATATTATTTAAAGGCAGGGCTGTTTTATGTAATTGCCCTATTGACGTGTATACTTTGATGGATTCGTTTCCGGTTTCGATTGCTTTTTCTAAATATTTTACATTTTTGGTATCAACTAAAATGTTACTAAGCACATCTAATAAATCTGCTCTATTTGAGTCTGGTATGTTCATTCTTTCAATAGATGTCTCACATAATTTAATTGCCTTTTCATAGTCACCCGTTTCTGAATATTTGCCACCCAAAAACTTAATTAAATATGCTAACTCTTTAGGTGGCTTGATACCATCTGCAGATAAAGCTTTCTCAAAATTATCAATTGTTTTTTTATGGTCTCCAATTCTTTGATATGCCTGACCGATTGAAAAGTAAGATTTCCACAACAATCCATCATCAATTTTTTCTCTAAGTTGTTTTGATTTATTATAACAATTGATGGCATCTACTTTTTTTTGCTTTCTTATATAACAATTGCCTAAATGATGATAAATGCAAGCTAATTCAGCACCTGAATAAGTATTTCCAACTGATTGAACCAAAGAGTCAATTCTTGAAATAGTGCTACAATTGAGGTCGTCTCTTTGGCAATCACCATAACTAAATTGAATTAATTGTGCATTTGTATTAAAATTTGCCAATAAAAAAATAGCGCAGATTACGAAAGAAAATTTTCTCATTGTAAAACGTTTATCTAAAAACGTTATAGATACAAATTTTTATCAACTTTAATATAAAGAAACTGAATGTTTTTATTAAAAAATGCTACATCTTTCATAAAATAGAATTGAAAATGAACCACATAGACATATAGTCTAAGTCACTATATGTCTATGTAGTTTAAATAAAATTCGATACAATACTTATCAGAGTTTATTTAATCTAATGTTGTAAATTCAATAGTAGGCGAATAGCCACTTTTTTCATCAGCACAAATCATATTTACCCGAGCTTGGTATGTTGTACATTTTTCTAAATTATTAAGTTGATAAACAACACCTATAGTTTCTTTACAAATCCATTCTCCGCCTACTTTTCGATATTCAAAATTGTAGCCCGTTTGCCCGCATTTACTATATTTATGCCATTCAATTTCTGCTGACTTACTTTGTACCTTATTGGCTGCTATGTATACAGGTGTTGGACAAAGTGGTGGCGACGGTGGCGGTGAATGTGTACAATTTTTTGTAGTAAAGCTTTGAATTTGAGAGTATCCACTATTAGTATTATGCATACAATTAGATTGTACAATTACTTCATAAGTGGTACAATCTTTCAAATTTGTCAGCTCATATTTGTTGGTATTAATTTCTTCCATTTCTAATTCCCAATATAAACTATCCTTTTCTCTAATTTTAAGTGTGTAGGATATGCTTGAACTAAAATCATCCCACGCAATAGAAGCTTTGTTAGCTTCAATTGAATTGATTTCAATTGTTTGTGGTGTAAAACATGTGCTGTCACTTATCTCAATTACTTCTATATCTAATCTTTTTCCTGTGCTGCACATCCCAATTGTTTCTGGGTTGTCAATTAAATATTTCGTGTCAAATTTGCTCCAAACTTCTTCACTACTTAAAGTGTTATCTTCTGCAATAACTAAAGCCAACATTCTGGCAACAAAGTAGGTAGAATAGGAAGTGCCATTCCCAATAATATCTTTATCATCCATACCAAAGCCAATCATATTTTTACCTTGCGCTACTAAGGTAACGGCAGTGTCGCCATAATTTGTAAATTCGGTAAGCCTATTATTATGGTTGATAGAACCTATTGAAATTACGTTTTTATATCCACCTGAAAAAGTTGCGGGGTAATGTGGTTTAAGGTCAATATCTACCCCATCATTACCCGCTGCAGTAACAATAAAAATACCTTTTTCCTGGGCATAACTTAAGGCATCTTCTAATATTTTTGAACGTAAGCCACTATAGCCTGCACTCAAATTTATAATATCAGCTCCTTGGTCAATTGAATAGTATAATGCACAAATTAACTTAAAGAGGCTGGTTTGTCTATCTTCAAAAACTCTAAGTGGCGTTACTTTAATTTGGGAAGATGCATCTAAACCATCAGTAATAAAACGGAAACCATTAGAACCGTGACCATTAATGTCGTCAATTTTCGTTACAAAATCTTGTTGTGAAATAGCTGGACAAAGCTGATTATTCGGCGTACCAAAATGTGCTGTGTTAATCGTCATTCCAAAATCAAAACCAGTATCTAACAAATAAATAGAAACGGAGTTTTGTATATTTGGTAAGGGAGGATATCGGTATTTGAAAACTGGTCCTCTATCTGTAATAACACCACTTTCTACAATATGATTAGAATCTTCAATAAAAGTGGTGTCCACTATGGTTTCAGTTTTTTGCAGAATATCTAACATAACGGTGGCAGCAATACTATCTGATTCGTGCCTAATTAAATATAAAAGTCGGCTATCACAATGGCAAGAATCTACAAAGGTTATTTGCTCATATTCTTCTTTAAAAGCCTCAAGCGCTTCTTGATTATCAAAATCGTACAAAAATTCATTTGGCTTAACAGGCGCTCCTATTGGGTCAAAACCTTTAACTAATAAATGGATGGGTTCAGAAATCAGCTCTAACTCAATATCCGCATTACTTTCAGTTATGTGAAGCCGATATGCGCCTACATCATTCTGCATGGCATCATCTATAGAAAATATAGTGTCAATTTCGTTTATAAGAATGCCATCTTTTTTCCATTTATAAGTTGGTTCACTTAATTGATTAAGATATGGGTAAGATGTTGAAATGGTTACCGTATCTCTTTCAGTTTGGTTGTACCACTCAATTTCACCAAAGTATTGTGGCGAGTATTTGAACTTGTTAGTAGGTTTAGCATTTGCAACTTCTTGAAATGAAAAATAATTATGGCTAATATCTATTACACTAAAATTCGCTTCGCCCAGTTCATCAGATAAGTTGCCACTCAAATTGTTTCTACTTAAATTAATACTATCTACTCTTCCCTCATCATCAAAACTTACACCGTGCAAACCGCTTAAATTGCAATCTTGCGGAGGGTTTTCATTTTTAAAAATATCCCAGTTGTCCCTATTTGTCCAATTAGCAGCATTATTTGTGCTAAGGTATATTGCCTTTAAAGCAGTCCAGTCGTCAATGTGGCAATATTTGATACAAGCATCTACACCCTTGGCACAAAAATCTTCCCATGTAGCATCGAAGTTGTTACCATCGCTAATGTCTTCATTTCCTTCAAAATCAGGGTTGTTTAGTTGTGTGCAAAGTTTTGCTAAATCGGCATCATAACAACCGCTTAAGTTGTTATGATTAGCACTAAGGAACTCCAACTTGCTTAAGTTGCCCAATTCGGTGGGAATATTGCCGCTGAATTGATTACCTGAAAAGCCCAATGCTAATAAATTCCTTAATTCACCCAATTCGGTAGGAATTTCTCCAATGAGTTGATTGTCTGCCAACCACAGTGAAGACAAATTACTTAAATTTCCCAGTTCGGGAGGTATCCTGCCACTTAGCTGATTTGTGAATATATGTAACCAAGTCAGATTGTTTAAATTTCCTAATTCGGCTGGGATACTGCCGTTGAGTTCATTTATAGCCAAAATCAACCAAATCAAATTACTTAAATTCCCCAATTCGGGTGGAATACTGCCACTGAGGTTGTTATTTTGCAAAAGCAAGCGAGTTAAATTATTTAAACGCCCCACTTCGGGTGGAATACTTCCATTCAAATTATTACCACCACTTCCGTAATCAATTATACAATCATCAACCCCATCAAAATCAAGGCAACTAACTCTGCCGTTTTCATCCAAACGAACTCCGTATAAAGTTTCCAAATTACAATTGTTGGTTGGTTGGTTGCCGGTAACCTCTTGCCAGTTGGTATTGTTTGTCCAATTAATGCCATTAGTACTTTCGTATAAGGCTTTTAAAGCTGTCCAATCATCTATATGGCAATTGGTAATAGGTGGTATACATACACCAGCATCCGTGGTACAAAAATCTTCCCAAGTAGCATCGAAGTTGTTACCATCGCTAATGTCTGCATTTCCCTTAAAATTAGTGTTGTTTAGTTGTGTACAAAGTATCGTTAAATTGGCATCATAACAGCCGCTTAAGTTATTATTATTAATTTCCAGCCAATCTAAATTGATTAAGTTACTCAATTCTGTAGGCATGTTACCTATTATTTTGTTTTTGCTCAAACCTAAATATTGCAAATTACTTAAATTGCCTAATTCGGGGGGTATACTGCCGCTAAATTCATTTTCTCTTAAGCCTAAATATTGTAAATTGCTCAACTTGCTCAATGCTGGAGGAATACTACCACTAAGTTGATTGATGGACAAAGACAATTTTTCCAAATTACTTAAATTGGTTAATTCGATAGGAATATTACCGCTCAGTTGATTGACGTGTAACTCCAAATTTTTTAATTCAGTTAAATCAGCCAACTCTACCGGAATAGTACCGTTGAGTTCATTGAATGCCAATAATAATGAAATTAATTTGCTCAATTTGCTCAACTCGGGTGGTATACTGCCGCTGAGTTGATTACCTGATAAACCCAATGCTAATAAATTGCTTAATTCACCCAATTCGTAGGGAATGTCTCCAATCAGTTGGTTATTATGCAAAACCAAATATTCCAATTTGTTAAGACGGCTCAATGTTGGAGGAATATTGCCACTGAGTTGATTTCCTTCTAACCACAGTGAAGTCAAATTACTCAAATTCCCCAATTCGGGTGGGATGTTGTCACTTAACTGATTGGTGAACATATGTAACAAAGTCAAATTGCTTAATTTTTCCAATTCAACAGGTATGCTACCGTTTAGTTTATTTCTTGACAAATTCAACAAAATCAAATTACTTAAATTCCCCAATTCGAATGGAATATTACCACTGAGGTTGTTGTTATGCAAAAGCAAGCGAGTTAAATTGCTTAAGCGACCCACTTCTGGTGGAATACTTCCATTCAAATTATTACCACCATCTCCGTAATCAATTATACAATCATCAACCCCATCAAAATCAAGGCAACTAACTCTGCCGTTTTCATCTAAACGAACTCCGTATAAAGTTTCCAAATTACAATTGTTGGTTGGTTGGTTACCGGTAACCTCTTGCCAGTTGGTATTGTTTGTCCAATTAATGCCATCGGTACTTTCGTATAATGCTTTTAAAGCTGTCCAATCATCTATATGGCAATTAGTAACAGGTGGTATACAAGCATCCACACCTTTAGCACAAAAATCTTCCCATGTAGCATCGAAGTTGTTACCATCGCTAATGTCTGCGTTTCCCTTAAAATCAGGGTTGCTTAGTTGTGTGCAAAGTTTTGCTAAATTGGCATCATAACAGCCGCTTAAGTTGTTATGATTAATTTCCAACCAATCTAAATTGTTTAAGTTACCCAATTCGGGGGGAATACTGCCATTGAGTTGATTGGCGTATAAAGTCAATTTAGTTAATTTGCTTAATGTACTCAACTCGGGAGGAATGCTGCCGCTAAGTTGATTTCTGAATAAGCCCAACTCATGTAAATTACTCAAATCGCCTAACTCAGGGGGAATACTACCACTTAGTTCATTCATGTACAACATTAACCAAATCAATTTGTTTAATTTACCCAACGCGGGGGGAATACTACCGCTAAGTTTATTTTGATTTAACCACATACCTTTCAAATTGATTAATTCGCCCAATTCGGGAGGAATACTGCCACTGAGTTCATTGCCAGACAAATACAAAGATTCCAAATTGGTTAACTTACCCAATTCAGGGGGAATACTACCGCTAAGTTTATTGAAGTTCAACCTCAAGGCAGCCAAATTGCTTAATTCGCCCAATTCTGGAGGAATACTGCCGGTGAGTTGATTGTCTGACAAATACAAGTTAGTCAAATTACTTAATTCGCCCATTTCTGGTGGAATACTGCCACTGAGTTCATTTTTTTGCAAAAGCAAGTGAGTCAAACCGCTTAAACGACCCAATTCGGGTGGAATACTTCCATTCAAATTATTACCATCATTTCCGTAATTAATTAAACAATCATCAACTCCGTCTAAATCAAGGCAACTAACTCTGCCGTTTTCATCTAATTGAACTCCAAACAAATTGCCCAGATTACAATTGCCTGTGGGTTGATTACCTGTAACCTCTTGCCAGTTGGTATTGTCAGTCCAATTATCGCCATCAGTACTTTCGTACAAGGCTTTTAAAGCAATCCAATCGTCCAAATGGCATTGGGCATTGGCAGTTAGGTGGGTTAATGATAACATTAGTAATAAGGTGCATAGCCAAATAGTTGTTCTTGTTCCTTTCATAATTCTTTTACTGTTTTAATTACCTAAAAATAATAATTGTTTTAGGGTTGTTGTTTTGTCATACGTTTGTATATATCACAAACTTTAAAAACCTTAGTAGTGGGTTGGTTTTTTTTGTACAATAATTTTTGAGTGGGCTGTTGCTTTTTGTTTTGTAGCTTCTTACAATGATGAAAACGACTGACTGATAAATACCCAAGTCACGCTGCGAAATGATGTAGTGTAGCGGAATTATTGGTGCAGTATCTCCCAATTATTTTAAAAGTCGATGGAGCGACCAACCTGCTTTTTTATATAAGCAGATTTTGAGTAAACTATTCGTTTCTTTTCGTTGCTATTCTGAATGACGGAAAAGATTGTACTACAGAGATGACACCTTTTTGAAAAGGTGTCACCTCATTTGCGAAGTGCTTTTTCAAAACTAATCAAAAAAATATCATCCATCCGACTAATAAAAATATCAATGTTGGTATAGAAGGATATAAAGGCAGAATTGAATTGTAGTTAGTAATTACTGAATATTTTAAAATTTTTATAAAAATCAGCTAAGTATTTTCAACTGTTTGGTATATCCTTTTGTAACAACAATTATATAATCTTTTAAAAAAATGAAAAATGAATCAAAAACTTAATTTTCTTAAAACTTTTAAAATCCAAAAAAATGAAAGTAATTAAATCAAAACTATTATGGCTAACAGTCGTTAGCACTTTATTACTAATTATGCAATCTTGTACGGATGCTTGTAAAGATGTAGTCTGCGAAAATTCCGGTATTTGTATGGAAGGTACTTGCGAATGCCCGAAAGGTTTTACAGGTACAAAGTGTACAATTGAAGACAAATGCATTACTCAAAATCCAAATTGTTTAAATGGAGGTACTTGTGTTGATGGCACTTGTAAATGCCCAGATGACTTTACCGGAGCTGACTGCGCAACAAAAATAGTTATGCCTTGCGATGCTGTTGATTGCCAAAATGGTGGCAGCTGCGTAGATGGCACTTGCGAATGCCTTTATGGTTTTAGTGGAGAAAGATGTCAAAACGAAGACCCTTGCAAAACGGAAGGCATTGTTTGCGAAAATGATGGAACTTGCCTTAATGGTGCTTGCATCTGTCCAGATGGATTTACCGGACCCAGTTGCGAAACTAAAGTAGAAAATCCATGTGATAATGTGAATTGCCAAAATGGAGGTACTTGTATAAATGGAGCTTGCAACTGTCCAAATGGTTTCAGTGGAACGTTATGTGAAAAAGAAGACAAATGTATTACTCAACCTCCAAATTGTTTAAATGGTGGTGTTTGTATCGATGGTAAATGTGATTGTCCTTCAGGCTATAGTGGAGATCGTTGCCAAAATTTTGATGCTTGTGTCGGGGTATCTTGCAGAAATGGTGGAAGATGTGTGAATGGGGAATGTGATTGCCCAGAAGGATATACAGGACACGACTGTAGTGAGTTAAAGTCAACTGTCCATACATTCACACCTCCTCCAGTTATTCGGTTTTATCCAAGCGAGCGAGTGCGAGGAGATGCAGAGTTTGGCGGTAACGGTCCTGAAGTTTGGGCTGAAGCAGAAATTTTTATTAAAAACAAAAGAGAGTTGAAACTTCGAAAATTTTTTCGGGCAAAAGAAACGAGAGGAGATGGTTCTGAAGGAAAAAAGGAAGAAGTAACCACATTAAGGTTTGCTCCGCCCGGAAAGGTATTTCATAGAATTGTTAGCGAAACATTTTCAAAGTGCCATTACATGGATAATGACCATGCATTAGATGTTTTAAGTGCTACCCAATGTATTGAAGAGAATTGCAGCTTTGCTGGTAACTTGGTAAACCGTTTTGAAATAATTGGCGATACAAGCGGTGATGACCTTCATCAAAACCGAGATTATGATGCAAACTTAGACATTTATTTTAACCCCATAACTTATGAATTAGTAAACGAATAATAGTATAGCTTCTCCCATAAAGTAAATCATAATATTTTATGGTTAAATTCAATCGAAAGAATTTCAAAGCTCAATTGGTTGGATCAACAAAGGTGACATCTTTAAAAAAAAGGTGTCACCTTTTGCAGTGAATATAACTTATCCGTTTAAAATGGCAATTCATCATATAATTTAAACCATTAGTCATTCAATTTATTTAGCTAATACAAAAAGCATCATATTTGTACAATGCTCTAGATAGCAACCTATATAGCACAAAATAAAATGAACAAATTCAAATTATATAAAAAATTTTCCTAAATTTAACATGTCAAAATTAAAACCAAGTAGTATGGCCTTACATCCTGATCAAAAATATATTGAAGCCTTAAAGCATAATGATAATGTTTTAATAAAAGAAATTTATCAACAATGGTATGGCGATGTTGTACAATTTGTACTTCAAAACAGTGGCACCAAAGATCAGGCAAAGAATCTTTTTCAGGAGACTTTAACTTCCTTGTGGGAAAAAGTAAAAAGTAATAATGTTGAACTTACTTCAAGCTTTGGCGCATATTTTTATCCGGTATACCGGTTTAAGTGGCTGAACTATTTAAACAGAGATAAAGAGCGAAAAAACATAGATACCTCCACAGAAATTAATGATGTGCCCAAATATACAGAAGCGGTAGAGGACTATTTTAATATGGATACTGAAAATATTAAAGAGAGAAGGTTGCATGTATTTGACGATTGTTTTAAAAAGTTGAGCGAAGACTGTCAAAAAATGCTTAATTTGAAGTTTGAAGGAAAAAAAGCAGAAGAAATTAGAAAAATTATGGATAGACACTCTACAAACGCCGTTTTTGTGGCGATGCACGGTTGCCGGATAAAATTGAAAAAGCTCATTGAAGCACATCCTGAATTTAACACACTTAATTTTGGATAAGGTTAATTAAAAAAAGACGCCCTAAGATTTTTAAAACACGGGGTATATAGTTATACAAAGGAAAAGTGTAAAATTGTAACTATGAATAACAAAGATAACATAACGATAAGCAAATATATAAACGGCGAATTAGCGGAAGATGAATTAACCGCTTTTGAAAAATTGCTGCAGCAAGACAAAGCTTTAAACGAGGAAGTCAACTTTCATATAGAAGTAGATACTACCTTAGCTGCAAATTATCAAGCTATAAATAAAATTGATGAAGGTGAACGCTTGGAGTTTGAAGGTATTTTGAGTAAAGTGATGGATGGTGAAGAAATGGTTGAGAAACCTATGCCCAAACGACCTAGTCTAGTAAGAAGATTATTTCCTCTTGCAACACTTGCCGCTGCCGCCGCTGTTTTATTTTTTATGATTAGCTCTCCCAAACTTTCCGATGTTGCTGATCAATATTATAGTCCTTACTTATATCAAAAAGATCCAAACTTACTCCCAAAAACAATTATAGATGAAGGCATAAAAGCCTACCAAAATGAAGATTACGAAACCGCCCTCAACATTTTCATCAACAACCAAACTGGCGATTTAAAACTACATTTAGCCAAAGGCAATGCAGAATATAATGTAGGCAAATACGATGAAGCGATTGCAACTTTTAATTTTGTAATTGAACGCACCGGCAACCAAAGTTTTAAAAACTATGCTAATTGGTATGCAGCCTTAACCTACTTGAAAAAGAAAGACAAAGGTGAAGCTATTCAACACCTCAAAAAATTACCCGAAAGTGCTGATTTTTATAATCAAGCGCAAGACTTATTAAAAAAGCTAAGCTAAGCATTAGCTCCACCCAAAAAACAACAATCCACCATCTCTTGCATTCCTGCAAAATCTACCGGCTCTTTTTTGTAGCCATACGATTGTTGTAACGTGATGGTTTTATTATTATCGCCCATCGCAATTTCCACATCTTTCATTTCTATTTCGCAGGGATGTTCGTAACCGCAGGCGTGCGTAATTTCTAATAGTTCTTTGCGTAAGGATTTTACATAATGGTAAAAACGATCGGATTTTTGCGGAACATGAATCCCTTTTTGTAACCACTTGTTTTGTGTAGCTACTCCACTAGGGCAATGATTGGTATGACAAATTTGGGCTTGTATACAGCCAATAGATAGCATCGCTTCGCGGGCTACGTTAATAATGTCGGCACCCATGGCAAAAGCCATAGTGGCGCGGTCGGGTAAACCTAATTTTCCAGAAGCAATCCACACAATTTGTTTTGCCATATCGTATTTTTGAAATACTTTATACACTTTTGGGAAAGCGTAAATAAAAGGCATCGAAACGTGATCGGCAAAAGCGGGCGGGGCGGCTCCGGTTCCGCCTTCACCTCCATCAATGGTAATAAAATCTGGTCCTTTGCCGGTGGCTTTCATCTTTTCGGCTAACTCATTCCATTGCGACATACAACCTACAGCTGATTTTATGCCTACCGGCAAACCCGTTGCTTCGGCTATGCTTTCTACAAAATCAATTAAGGTATCAATATTGTGAAATGCCGAATGATTAGCTGGCGACAAGACATCTTTATTCATTTCAACACCTCGTATTTCACTAATCTCTTGGGTAATTTTTTTAGCCGGTAACACACCTCCTTTACCGGGCTTAGCGCCTTGCGAGAGCTTTACTTCAATCATTTTGATGAAGGGATTTTTGGCTACCAACTCTTTCATTTTATCCATGCTAAAAGAACCATCTTGTTTATTGCGTACCCCAAAATAACCGGTACCGAAATGAAAACAGACATCCGCTCCAAAACTGTGATATGGAGATAAGCCACCCTCGCCCGTATTGTGATAATTGCCCGCTTTTATCGAGCCTTTGTTTAAGGCTTCAATGGCTGCTTTGGAAAGCGAGCCATAACTCATCGCCGAAACATTAATAACCGATTTGGGGCGATAGGGTTTCTGACGTTTCGCACCAATTACTTTAGCGGCGGGTAAAAAATCTTTCTCTTTATAGTTGATGTGATTTTTCTTAACCGCGTAGGGGAACATGGCGGGTTTAATAATAATATAGTTGGGGCTGTTGAAATCTTTGTCCGATCCAAAACCTTCGTAATTGTTTTCTTTTTTTGAAGAGGCATAAATCCAGCTGCGTTGGCTTCGGTTAAAGGGCAATTCTTCGCGGTTGTTGGCAACTATGTATTGCCTAAATTCGGGTCCTACACTTTCTATCCAATAGCGTAAATGCCCAACTATTGGAAAGTTGTGCAATATGGTATGAGTTTTTTGGATAAACACATCATAAATAGCGACCATAATTAAAAAAGCTATGATCAATAAAACTATTATCCAACCCAAATTCAATACAAAGAGTACCATCAACTAAAAAATTTGCTGGTAAAATTACGGTATTTCGTAATTAATTTATGTTCAATAGAATACATTATTGTGGCGGAGCGAGGTTGGCAAGTTAACCCCGATTGCAGCGGTATCCTTTTTATGGAGCTTGCGGAATAAAAAGATTTAGCGGAAAGCGGGACCTCGAGTTACTGCAGGCAACATCGTTTCGTTTCAAAAAAAATATTGTATTTAACTTTTATTGAACGTTCTTTTTGAAGGGTCGTCTATAGGGTCGGATAATTAGCCGCAAACCATTGTTGTAATTAAAGTAATTCCAGGTCCAGTTAATAAAAACGACTATGCGATTTCTAAAACCGACCAGCAGCATCAGATGAACGAGCATCCAAACAAACCAAGCAAATATGCCTTGAAATTTGTACTTCGCTATTTCTGCTACCGCCTGATTTCTGCCTATTGTCGCCATAGTACCTTTATCGTTGTAAACAAATGGTTGTATACTTTTATTGGCTGCCATTTGATTAAGGGTTTTCGCCAAATATTGCCCTTGTTGCATTGCCACCGAAGCTAGCATAGGCAATCCGTTCGGGTATTGTTCTGATTGAATAATGCCGGCATCACCAAGCACAAAAATATCTTCGCTCGTTTTTATTTGACAAAACTCATTGGTAATAATGCGGTTACTTTTGCCTATCAATTCGGTGTGTTTACCTTTCGGGAAATCACCTTGTACACCGGCTGCCCAAATTAATGTGTCTGTGGTAAATTGAATATCTTTATTGGTTAATACCAGGTTGTTTTTGTAGTCGGTAACTAAGGTATCGGTGTAAATATATACTCCCATTTGTTTTAGAAATTGATGAGCTTTTTGGGAAGATGTTTCACTCATGGCAGCTAATATTTTTGGTGCACCTTCAATTAAATTGATGTTCATTTTCCGCAAATCTAAATCAGGAAAATCTTTGGGAAGTACTTTGTTTTTTAGCTCTGCTAAGGCACCGGCTAATTCAACACCGGTTGGTCCGGCACCTACAATTACAAAATTCATCAAGGCTTCACGTTCTAATAAATTGTTGGTGTTTAAGGCTTTTTCGAAATTACCTAATATTTTACTTCTTAAGTTTAAGGCATCGGTCAACGATTTCATTGGTAAGCTATTCATTTCTATAGTTGCATTGCCAAAAAAATTATTGCATGCTCCGGTGGCAATTACTAATTTGTCAAATTTTAAATTTCCAATATTGGTTTTTACTTGTTTGTTCTCTTCATCTATTTGTTGCACTTCTGCCAACCGGAAAAAGGTATTTTTCCGGTTGCGTAAGGTTTTTCTGATGGGGTAAGCAATAGAATCGGGTTCTAAACCGGCAGATGCTACTTGATATAACAAAGGCTGAAACGTATGGTAGTTATTTTTATCTAATAAAACGGTTTGATAGTAATTCGTATTCATTCTACGGGCAATTTGCAAACCGGCAAAACCAGCACCAATAATTACTAGGCGTGGAAGGTCAATATTCGGAATATTCATAAGCGAGCAAGTTATTATTTATCGGTTTGATAGTCAAATTGAGTCATCAATAATTATCGCTTAAAAATAGAATAACTAAATGAACTGAAATATGGCTGTCTATTTGTATCTTTTGCGCAAAACCAGACCATTAAAAATAAAACACATATAGTATTTACCGTTACTAACAATTTGAGCTACGACAGGCGCATGCAACGCATCTGTTCAGCCTTGTCTACTGCTGGATTTAGGGTTAGCTTAATTGGATTTTTAAAGTCACAATCTCCAGCTTTACCAACTAGAGACTATACCGAAAAAAGATTGTCGCTTTGGTTTAAAAAAGGAAAATTGTTCTATATAGAGTACAACATTAGATTATTTTTTTATCTTATGCGACATAAATTTGATGTGTACGCAGCCATTGATTTAGATACTGCTTTAGCCCATTATTTAGCATCCTTATGGTATAAAAAGCCCATGGTATTAGATGCCCATGAGCTCTTTTTAGGCTTGCCCGAAATTGAGCATCGCCCTTTAACTAAATGGATATGGAGTAGGTTAGAAAAGTGGATTTATCCTACTATTAAAAAAGGCTACACCGTTAATGAAAGCATTGCGAACTGGTATCAAATGGAATATGGTATAGATATGGAAATTGTAAGAAACTGCCCTCGATTACGAGAGCGGATAAGTGCAAAAAAAGATTTTATATTATATCAAGGTGCTTTAAATGAAGGACGTGGATTAGAAGAATTAATAGAAGCCATGCAATGGGTGGATGCTCCTTTAAAAATTGCTGGTTCGGGCGAAATTGATGCGCAGTTAAAAGACTTGGTTCATCAATATCAACTGGAACATAAAATTGAATTTTTGGGCTATTTGCAACCTAAAGCTTTGTTGGCAATTACTGAACAAGCTTATATTGGAGTCAATCTTTTAAAAGCCTATAGTTTAAATTATTACTACTCATTAGCTAATAAATTTTTTGACTATATGCACGCCGGTATTCCGCAAATCAGTATGAATTTTCCAGAATATAAACGGATTAACCAGCAGCATGAAGTGGCAGTTTTGTTAGATGATTTGAACGTGAAAAAATTGGCTGAACAACTGAATAGGTTAATCAAAGATGAAGCCTTGTATAAGCACTTAAGTAAAAATTGTATAGCTGCTAAAGCTATATTTAATTGGGAAAATGAATCGAAAAAACTAATAGAATTTTACCAGAGGTTTGAAACATAAAATTTTACATATCGTTGCTTTTGATGTACCTTATCCTCCTGATTATGGTGGTGCTATTGATGTATTTTGCAAAATTAAAGCCTTGAGCGAAAATGGCGTAAAAATACTATTGCATTGTTTTGAATATGGCAGAGGCAAACCGGCAGCATTAGAACCGTATTGTTCCGAAATTTACTACTACTCCCGAAAATCTCTTTTACCCAGTTTGTTTACTTTGCAGCCTTACATCATCGCTTCGCGAATGCATGTTGATTTACTGCCCCGATTAAAAGCTGTTAATGCACCTATTTTATTTGAAGGGCATCATACCAGCGGTTTGTTAAATCATCCGGCACTTTCAAACCGTCAAAAGTTTTTACGTCAACATAATGTTGAATGGAAATACTATGAACAGTTGGCAGAAAATGAAAAGCAAAGTTGGAAAAAATTCTTTTATAAGTTGGAGCAGTTGAAGCTAAAACGATCTGAGAACAAGATTGCTTCTGCATTTATTGTTGCCCTATCTAAAACAGAATTTACCTATTATAGTTTCAAATATGAAAACGTATTTTATATTCCACCTTTTCATCCCAATAAGCAGGTGCTTACCGAAACCGGAATGGGTAAGCACATTTTATACCATGGCAATTTAAGCGTTAACGAAAACGAAAAAGCTGTTGAATTTATAGCCAACACCATTCCAATAGATTTTAATATGCCGATTATTATTGCCGGCAAAAATCCATCAGAACAGATGCGTCAGTTAATTGCGGGTAAGTCTAATTTTAAATTGCACGCCAACCCAACTGATGTTGAACTTCGCGAACTAATCCAAAAAGCACACATCAATTTGTTACCTACTTTTCAAACCACCGGTATCAAATTAAAATTACTTAATGCCTTATTTAATGGCAGACATTGCTTGGTAAAACCCGAAATGTTGAATGGCACCGGCTTAGATGAACTTTGCCCAATGGCAGATACACCAGAAGAATTTAACTTACGGATTAAGCAGTTAATTACAAAACCGTTTACTGCCGAAGCCATCGATAAAAGGAAGACTAATTTGTATGATTTGTATGACAACCAAAAATCAGTAGAGCAACTGATGGAGTTGATTTGGAGTTAAAGCATCAGCTATTTGGTAAAAAAATAAATGTAAGAAGATTCAATTTTGTCCGCTTTTCTATACTATATTTTATCAGTTCTATTTGCTGTACACTTGCCATATATAATTATGAAAATAAAGGAATTCAAGAAGCAATACCTTATATTTGGAATCCAATAAAATGAAATAGATGAACCCCAAAATCTGATAATCAATTTCAATGATTGACAAAATTTAAAACAATAGGTATTATGAAAAAATATATTATACTCTTAAGTTTGAGTACCTTGTTCTTCACTTGTAAAACATCAAAACAAGTATTAGAAACCAAAGCTAATACATCGCTTGAAATACTAGCTATGCCAGAAGGCGAAGAAACAGCCACGCAAAAGGAGGAGTTGTTGGATAATTTATATAAAGAACCCCATCGCCCGCAATTTCATTTTAGCCCTAAAGCAAGCTGGATGAACGACCCCAATGGAATGGTGTTTTACGAAGGAGAATATCATTTATTTTATCAGTATTATCCAGAAGATATTGTTTGGGGACCCATGCATTGGGGACACGCAGTAAGTACCGATTTGGTAACTTGGAAGCATTTGCCTATTGCGCTATATCCTGATAAACATGGTTTGATTTTTTCGGGTAGTGCCGTAATTGATTGGAATAATAGCAGCGGTTTTGGAGTAGCCGGTAAGCCGCCGATGGTCGCCATTTTTTCTTACCATAATATGGAAATGGAACGTGCTGGAAAAAGTGATTTGTATCAAACACAAGGGATTGCTTATAGTAATGACAAGGGCAGATCCTGGACAAAATATGAGGGTAACCCTGTAATTGAAAACCCGGGTATTCGCGATTTTAGAGATCCTAAAGTAATATGGCACGCAGCAAGTGAGCAGTGGATAATGGCATTGGCAACTTTAAATCACTTACAAATTTATGCTTCACCTAATTTAAAAAAGTGGAATTTAATAAGCGATTTCGGCAAAGCCATTGGCAGTCACGACGGAGTTTGGGAATGCCCCGACATTTTTCCTTTACCTTATAAAGATGGAGAACGTTGGGTGTTGTTGCAAAATATGAACCCCGGTAACCCTAATGGCGGTAGTGGTTTGCAATATTTTGTAGGTGATTTTAATGGTAAAGATTTTGTGGTAGATGAAGCCTTTAATCAGTTGTTAGCAAGAAAAGAAGCACCTATTCCAGCCGGTGAAACGCTTGATGATTTCGAAAACGGTTTGGCTATGTGGAAACAGGAAGGCGAAACTTTTATTGTAAAAGATGGCATGCTCACTTCAAGTGCTAATTCAACTAAAGGCATCATAAAATCAAAACCTTTTGAAATTACCAAAAACGCAATAAATTTTGAAATAGCAGGAAGCAACCATAGAGGTCAAACTTTAATTGCTTTGGTAATAGATGGCAAACGGGTGCGGGAAGCAGAAGCACTTAACAACACCAAACCGGTTTGGAAAGGTTGGAATGTAGCCAACTATAAAGGTAAAATGGCGCATATAGAATTAATTGATCAATACACTAAAGAGAATGCTTACATCGCTATAAAAGAATTACGATTGGCAGACGAAAAAGCCTATCCTGTATTAGAAGGTTCGGTTTGGGCAGATCAAGGTAGAGATAATTATGCCGGCGTTACGTGGAGCGACATTCCTGCCGAAGATGGCAGACGCATTTTTTTAGGTTGGATGTCTAATTGGGCTTATGCACAAAATGTACCTACCGAACGTTGGCGAAGTGCTATGACAATACCCCGTACCTTAGCTTTGCTTGAAGTAGATGGTATACCAAGATTGGCTATGGAACCCGCAGTTGAACTGCAACAATTACGTAAAAAAGCGATTAACCTTAAAGCCAATGAAACCGTAAGCATGCCAGCAAGCAGTTTAATGGAATTGGATTTATACTTCACTTTAGGGGCAACTGCCACTATTGAAATTATCTTATCCAATAGTTTAAATGAAAAAACGATACTTGGTTTTGAGCGAAGTACTAATCAGTTTTATGTAGATAGAACTGCATCAGGTAAAATAGATTTCTCTGCCGATTTCGCCTTCAAAATTTTTGGTAAACGATTAGTAGATGGTGATGACTTTCCTTTGCATCTGTTTTTTGATGTTAGTTCTGTAGAGCTTTTTGCAGATAATGGCTTAACGGTTTTTACCGAGTTGTTTTTCCCAAATGAAAACTATACACAAATAGAAATTAAAACAAGCCATGCCGATTTACAAACTGCCAACGCTTGGGAGTTGAGGGGTATTTGGTAGGTGTGTAAAATTGTTGTGCAAATGGAAGCACCAATCGACTTTAGGTTTTACTTTATATTGATTAAGTTTGACATTCTTATTTCTTTAATTTTTTTGAGGTGTTGTCTATCTGTTTTATAAAATCCTTCTCGGCTTTCGAAAGCTCATTTTTAGTTAGCTCCTTTGTATTTACCGTATTCCTCGTGAGCTTTATCTAATGCTTTTTTATGACTAATAGACCCTGCGTGTGTTAAAATGTCGTTGCCTGTCATTGTCAAAAAATCATCTAACCGATTAATCCAATCTTTCATATACATTGGCTTTCTGTTTAGTGCTTGCAATTCGGCAAGTTCTAAATAAGCTGTTACCATTCGGTTTAGTATGTCTATTTCTTTTTCATTGAGATAGTTTTTTGCTATCTCAGTTTCTTTTTTGGTCGGTTTATTACCTTTAAAGTTGGTTAACCCCAAATTGGTTTTGTTGGCATCAATACGTTTATAAGTTCATCAAAGTATTTGCCACCTCCTGCTTCTTTCAACAAGTCATCATTCATCGTAAAGCCTTTAACAATGTATTCTCGCAATCGTTGTGTTGCCCAAATACGAAACTGTGTGCCTCTTTGCGATTTTACCCTATATCCAACAGATATGATAACATCTAGGTTATAAAACTTCACAGGCTTGTCAGAACCACTAATGTGCAAAAATTGCATATTGCTTTTTTCTTCTAATTCTCCTTCCTTGAAAATATTACCTATATGTTTGGTAATAACACTCCTTTCCCTTTGAAAAAGCTCTGCCATTTGCTCTTGATTAAGCCAAACAGTTTCGTTTTCTAAACGAGTTTGGATTTTTGTCTGTCCGTCTTCCGTATTATATATTATTATTTCTGAATTCATTTCAATTTCTTTTTGCTTGTTTTCTTCCGCTTTGCAAAAAGCGTGTCCTTTTTTACCATTTCCTCGTATTTTTTGAACAAATATTCCAAACGCTCCGTATCATTTTTAAAAGATTGTAAACGGTAAAATTGTTCTATGGTTGTATCGAGAAATTGTCGATTAAATTTTGGAGCTTATGTTGTATTTCGGTTGATTTCATTTACTTTCAATTCAGTGAGCTAAATTTTATTATGTGATCCTGTTCTAAAAGCCCTTTTATCCTGTTTTAACTTAATGTTTAAATCAGTTACCAATGTATAAAACATTTCAAAAACACTTGTTAAATAAACAAGAAAATTATCAGTAGAATAAGAGAAGAAAAACCAAGCTCTTTTGCTTTCTTACATTGGCTTGTAATTTTGATCAATCCAAATGTATTAAATGGCACCTCTGCTTTTTTCAGAGCTTGTGCATAACATGTATATTTGCACTTAAAATAAATTGAATGGCTTCACAAGAAGGTAAAGATAGCAGACAAGAAATTGTTGACTTGCTAAAACAAAAAGCTTGCACCAAACAAGAATTGTATGAAATGTTGCAAGAAATTTTTAAGGCATTTAAAATACAATTAAAAGAGATTGCCGGCTACTTAGAAAGCAATATTGGTGCAATAGATAAGAGAGTATCGGTAGAATATGAGGAAAAAGGTGGCTTTGAGGCACATCTAAAATTTTCGGGTGATATTTTGCTGTTTACGATGCACTCTAATATTTTCAGCTTTGATGAAAATCATCAAGTCCACAAATCAGCTTATATAGAAAAGGATAACCGCAACCAATACTTCGGGATGCTGCAAATTCATAATTTTTTGGCAGATTCATTTAAATATAAAAGAATGAATGATTTGGGTTATTTAATCGGACGGGTTTTCATTAACAGAGAAAAACATTTTTTTGTTGAAGGCAAACGTCAATTAGGTTTTTTATTTAATGATGTAGATAAGATGGTGTTAAACGATGTCTACATCAAGTCAATTGTAGAAGCTGCTATTGTTTGCGCCTTAGATTTTGAATTGCTGGTTCCGCCATTTGATAAAGTGCGTGAGTTAACTGTTTTTCAAAAAATACAACAGCA
Source organism: uncultured Chitinophagales bacterium (assembly GCA_938023075.1). Taxonomy (GTDB): domain Bacteria; phylum Bacteroidota; class Bacteroidia; order Chitinophagales; family JAHDHT01; genus CALHDG01. The sequence goes on along the minus strand of CALHDG010000008.1, from coordinate 20,937 downwards.
AGGTAATGCTTCTTTTAAAACCGGCAAGCGGTTGGGTTTTGAATTGAGCGCACAAGCAAAGGATACGGATATAGTTTGATATCCATAATATAATTCTGTAATCAGGTTAGTGTAAGAATAATTTTTTTTAATTGGATAGATAGAACTTTGGCATGTTATTAAACATGGGCGAAGTTGGAAGTTTAGCCCCGATGGCAGTGGTTATGCTGTATGTAGCGTTGGATGATGCCGCATAGCTACAGCATTTGAACGGACAGCGGGCTGCGCTTTCGTAAATCCAAATTACGTTTCGCTTCAAAAAAAAATTAATTTTTTAATTGTCTTGTTCTTTAATGGTACTTTGTATTTTAATATATTCGTTTACGGCTTCCATAATTTTATTGCCGTAATTGTTTAATTTATGCTCACCAATACCGGGCATTTCGCCAATGGCATTTAACGTAGTGGGCTTATGCGCCGCAATGGCTTTTAAAGTACTGTCGTGAAAAATTACGAAGGGCGGCACATTTTGCTCAACAGCTATGGCTTTGCGCATGGTCCGTAATGCCTCAAACAAATCGCCATCATAAATGGTAGGGATTTCTGCCTTGTTGTTGGCTTTTCTGCTAGCTTCTTTTTGTTTATAATTGATGGGTTGGGTTAATTGAACTTGGGCACCCTTTAAAACACGCCAACCGGCATCTGTGGTTTTTAAGGTATTGTTTTGATCGTAGGCAATTTCAAACAAGCCCAAGTGAAGCATTTGCACCAAATACTGTTGCCAATCTAAAAACGGAATGTCTCTGCCAATGCCATAGGTAGAAAGTTTATCTAATCCGGCATCGAAAATTTCTCTTTTGCCCGAACCTCTGAGCACTTCGGCTAACAAGGTCAATTTAGGGGCTACACCCTTGCGGTGCATTCGCTCAATAGTTGATAAGGCTTTTTGTGCCAACTCTTTACCATCCATATATTTTGGTGGGTTTTTACACACATCGCAATTGCCGCAATCTTTTTCGTAATGTTCGCCAAAGTAACTGAGCAGCATGCGCCTGCGGCAAATGGAAGCCTCTGCATATTGCTGCATTCGTTTTAGCTTGTTGCCTTGCAGTTCGGGTTGCCCCGAATCGTCTGCCCAACTTTTCATTTTCATTACATCGGCATAACTGTAAAACAACATGGTGTTGCTGGGCAAACCGTCTCTGCCGGCTCTGCCAATTTCCTGATAATAACTTTCTAAATTTTTCGGTAAGTTATAATGCACAATAAAACGCACATTCGATTTATCGATACCCATGCCAAAAGCGACGGTCGCCACAATAATTAAGGTTTCATCTTTTAAAAAGTCGTCTTGTACTTTATTTTTAAGATGACTTTCTAAGCCCGCGTGGTAGTATGCCGTTTGGTAGCCCTTTTCATTTAGTTTTGCTGAAAGTTGTTCGGTTCCATTTCTACTTAAACAATAGATGATGCCGGAATCTTTATGGTGTTGTTTTAAAAATTGCAGTAGTTGTTCCAATTTTTTTTGACCGGGTTTTACACTTAAACTTAGGTTCGGTCTATCAAAAGAAGCTATAAAAATATTAGCATTTTCTATGTTGAGTTGTGAGGTAATATCGCGCCGGCAAATTTTATCTGCTGTTGCCGTTAGCGCCATTACGGGTATGTTCATTTCGGTTAAAAAACCTAGTTGGGTATATTCTTGTCTAAAATCGTGCCCCCATTGGGAGATACAATGCGCTTCATCTATAGCTACCAAACTCAATTGTATTTGTTTTAGTAAGGTTCTGAATTCAAAAGTAACCAAGCGTTCAGGGGCAGTATAGAGCAATTTTATCTCACCCTTAATCAAGCGATTTTCTATTGATCGCTGTTCTTCTATACTTTGCGAACTGTTTAAAAATTCGGCAGCAATGCCGTTGGCTTTTAAGGCATCTACCTGGTCTTTCATTAAACTAATGAGTGGAGAAACTACTAAGGTTAAGCCCTCTAACATTAAAGCAGGCACTTGAAAACATAGTGATTTTCCGCCACCCGTTGGCATTAAGACTAAGGTATGCTCACCATTTAAGGTTGCCTCTATAATTTCTTTTTGATGAGACCTGAACGCACTATACCCAAAATGCTTTTTTAAGATTTCTTCTGCTGAACTTTTGGTAGTATGAATCACCTCATAAAGATAAGCAATGCAATTAATTGATTATTCATTATTAATTAATTTTTTCCTTAGTAACGGATAAATAATAACTATACCGGTTTATACTTGTTCTTTTGCCTTACTGCTGCGTTACAAAATCCTCACAGAGCCTCCGGCTATGCTTCGTTTTTGCGCCTTGCATAAAAACAAAATAACTTTGTCTAAATCAGTAACTTATTTTTTAACCGTTACTTAGTAGTCTTTTGCAAGAAACTTTGATGGGATAAAAAAACCTCGTAAGCAAGCACACGAGGTAGTTGAATTATTCTTTACGTTAAGATGTTTTATCTGTTTGTCCAATATTAATACAATACTAGTTCCAACCTATCTGTAAGGGCATTTTCAATTTTTGGTTTCATTGATTCAATACCTCGTTCTAACATTTGTAAATCGTTTGGGAACGGTTTGGCTTTTGCACGTATTTTGGTTTTGGAGGCTTCGCTTAGGGCATTGATATTACCTTTGGTATTGGCAAAGGTGTTTGTAAAATTTGCAGAACTACGTACCAGAATTTTATCTAATAATACATTGGTTTGGTTATCATAAATATGCAGCGTGCCTGATAATTGGGCAGATTTTGTTTGACAGCTTTCAATCACCTCGCAGGTAATCCACTTATATTTGGGTTCTTTAATATCATTACCTAAAGTATCTTTTAAAACATTGCCTTTTTTATCTAACTCGTATTTCCAACCGTCTCTTACTTCTTTTCTATCAGTATATACCCTTTCTTCAAAACTATCTGGCGAAACATTTACTTTATTCATATCAATTTCAACCACATAATCAAATTGTAAATTGCTGCGGCTGTTGTTGTGAAATACTACCCATTTGCTGTTAGTTCCTTTAATGTTTAGATTAGTTAAATCTCTTTTAAAACCAAACGGTAAACCAGTGCCATATCGATTATCAATTGCTACTAAAATATGGTTTTGTCCTTTTACATAAGCATGTTGCTTTAAACTTCTGGCATCTTTATAATTGGGTTTTAGAGAGCATAATTCTGCTAATACTTCGTAGGCTTTACGGGCAGCTACCTTGTCCTTATCTTGTAACAATACATTAGCTGTTCGGTACAAATACTCAGACACATTATTGGTCAGAGCGTGTATTTTTTCCTGATAATTGTTTAGTACAAACTCTGCCTGTCTTCCTTCTTGCTCAATATATAATGGCAAATATTGTTCTATCTTGTTTTGGCGACTATCTAATTTACGATATAGATTTCTTACTTTTTCCCAATTGTTTACCAAATCATGATTGGTCCATCTATCCACTTTATGTAAATCTAACTTGATGGCTTCGGCATAGGCTTCTTCTAAAATTAGAATATACTTATCTCTTTTGTTGGCTTTTTTTAATTTATCAATTGATTTGTTTATCGCCACAGCCGCTGGCTATGTCTGCGTTTTTTGCCTTGAGTTCACCAAATTAATTCCAAAATTTTTGTGTCACTTTTTACAGTCAAACTGGTATGACTTTACCATTTTTCGTTATACTTGTTTGAAAAGGCTTCGCCTTAGACCTTCGTTTTTCAACTTGTCTATCAATTAATTGCATTATCAGAATTGGGAAATTTATTTTCTCCACATTCCAAATAATAGACAGACCTTCTTAATCAACCAACATTTCTTTTATTACAGCCTTGAGGGATTTAATTTCTTTTGTTGCTAAGGTTCCAATGTTTTTTAATATTCTCCTTTTATCAACAGTTCTGATTTGATCTAAAACAACCCAATTTTTTTTATGATCAATCATAATCATAACCCGTGTAGGATAATTCCTCGATTTTGAAGTGACCGGAGCGATAATAATGGTTTTCAAATGATCATTCATTTCATCGGGTGAAACAATTATACAAGGTCTCGTTTTTTTTATTTCACTGCCAATGGTTGGATCCAAATTAACAATTACTATGTTGTATTGTTGAAGTATTAGTCCCATTCCATAAAGTTTTCATCTTCAAATACATCATCAATTAATAGTTGGTCTTCGTTATTGGTTGCCATATTTTCAAAAGCAGTCTCCCATCCTTTTCTAACCTTTTTTATCGGTTTTAGTATTAGAAACTCATCTTCCAAAATCAATTCTACGGCATCTTTTATTCCATATTGATCTAAAACTGATTTAGCAATACGAATACCCTTTGAATTACCTATTTTAACTATTGCTACTTCCATTTAACAAATTTAATGTAATTACTTTGTACATACAAATATAATAATACCTGATGCACTTAATAACTTAAAAACGAACTATTATTGATCTGTACCTATCAACAATAATCAACAAAATAGTATCTTGCAGTATGGTTGAAATAGCAGTTAATTTTAAAGAACAAATTTTACAAGGTATACCCGCAGAATTACCTGAAAAAAAAATTTACAATACTCAAATAAATCACGCCCCTAAACGAAAAGATATTTTATCTGTACCCGAAAAAAAATTAGCCCTTAAAAATGCCTTGCGTTATTTTCCTAAAGCGTGGCATAAAATGCTTGCCAAAGAATTTTTAGACGAGTTAAACGATTACGGACGTATTTATATGTATCGGTTTAAGCCGGACTATCCGATGTATGCTCGTCCGATTAATGATTATCCGGCAAAAAGCCAACAGGCGGCTGCTATTATGTTGATGATACAAAACAACTTAGACCCAAAAGTAGCGCAACACCCCGATGAGTTGATTACTTATGGTGGCAATGGAGCCGTCTTTCAAAATTGGGCGCAATACCTTTTAACTATGCAATATTTGGCTGAGATAACAGATGAACAAACGCTGCATATGTATTCCGGACATCCAATGGGTTTGTTCCCATCCTCAAAAAATGCACCACGTGTGGTAATTACTAATGGTATGATGATACCCAACTACTCCAAACCTGATGATTGGGAAAAATACAATGCGCTCGGTGTTACTCAATATGGACAAATGACGGCTGGTTCGTATATGTATATAGGTCCACAAGGTATAGTACATGGGACTACGATCACGGTCATGAATGCTTTCAGAAATCGTTTAAAAGAAGGGGAAGATATTGCTGGTAAAATCTTTTTAACTTCGGGTTTGGGTGGCATGAGTGGTGCCCAACCGAAAGCCGGAAACATTGCCGGTTGTATTACGGTTTGCGCCGAAGTAAACGAAAAAGCAGCCAAAAAAAGGAACGAACAAGCTTGGGTAGATGAATTGTTTTACAGTTTAGATGAATTAGTTGAACGCGTATTATCAGCCCAAGCCAATAAAGAGGTGGTATCTTTAGCCTATTGTGGAAACGTGGTTGAAGTTTGGGAACGTTTTTACGATGCTAATATTTTTGTAGATGTAGGGTCTGATCAAACGTCCTTACACAATCCATGGTCGGGTGGTTATTATCCGGTTGGTTTGTCTTATGAAGAAGCGAATCAATTGTTACGTGATGATCCGGATGCCTTTAAAGTAGCAGTCAAAAAATCGTTGCAACGACAGGCAGAAGCCATTAACAAACATACCGAAAAAGGCACCTATTTTTTTGATTATGGTAATGCATTTTTATTAGAAGCTAGTCGTGCCGGAGCCAACATTATGGCAGAAGATCAAATCGATTTTAAATACCCCTCTTATGTACAAGATATTTTGGGACCCATGTGTTTTGATTATGGCTTTGGACCTTTTAGATGGGTTTGCACTTCTGGCGACGCTGCAGATTTACAAAAGACAGATGAGATTGCAACAGCTGTTTTAGAGAATCTTAAAGCTACTTCACCACCAGAAATTCAATTACAATTAGCCGATAATATTAAATGGATAAAAGAAGCGAATGCGAATAACTTAGTAGTAGGTTCGCAAGCCAGAATTTTATATGCCGATGCAGAAGGAAGAATTAAAATTGCACAGGCTTTTAACAAAGCAATTCAAAACGGAGTAATTTCTGCTCCGGTGGTTTTAGGTAGAGACCACCATGATGTAAGTGGAACGGATTCTCCCTATAGAGAAACCAGTAATATTTATGATGGGAGCAAATTCACCGCCGACATGGCTATACATAATGTAATTGGCGATAGCTTTAGAGGAGCCACTTGGGTCTCCATTCACAACGGCGGCGGCGTAGGTTGGGGTGAAGTGATTAACGGTGGTTTTGGTTTGTTGTTAGATGGCAGTGAAGAAGCTGCACAAAAATTAGAACACATGCTTTTTTATGATGTAAATAATGGTATTGCCAGAAGAAGTTGGGCAAGAAACGAAGAGGCACTGTTTGCTATAAAACGTGAAATGAAACGAAGACCGGATTTGAAAGTTACTTTGCCTAATATGGTGGATGAGGAAAGACTTGAGAACTTGTTTTGAATTTATAAATAACTTAAGTTTCAGTTTAAATAATCAATTCATATTCTCCTCATTCCTTAAAAGCCGGTCGGGGAATTTTTACAATAAACTGTTCTCCCTCAGTATCATTAATCAATTCAATATTGGGTTGATGTTGAATTGCACGGCTTATGCCAGAACCAAAACCCCGGTACTTCATGGTTTTAGCACTGTAAGACACCATCAAGTTATTCCGAACCGCAGCATTACCTATTTTAATAGCATCAACTGTTAAACTATTCGGTAACTTTCCAGGACTAATAATCTCTAACCGGTTGTCAAAAATAGCAATTCGAACCGGTGCATTTTTAAGATAGTCTCTATGTATCAAAGCGTTCTGCACCAATTCTTCTAATGCAATAGGAGCTATTTCAAGTTTTCCAACAGAGTTAAAATTTTGACCTGATTGTAATGAATGCAAATTGGCATTTAAAAAACTTAGGCTTTGTTCAAACATTTCAGGTATGGTTCCAATAATATCTTTGCTGCTTCTATATTCCGTTCCGCTTAATTCATTGCCAAAAAAAGATATGGCTTTTACGCAAAATGCCGGTCGATATTTTTGAGGAGCTTTACCAAAAAATAATAAGCCCCCAATAGTGAGTTTGCCTTCTTTTAACACCAATAAATTTTTTAGTAGAGTGGTGGTAATCAGAGGCAATTCCTCTTCACTTTTACCGGGTATTTGTTTTAAATATGCTCGTACTTTATCCTCATTAATATCATTAACAGAGGAGTCAAAAACGGTTGTTTCATCAAAAAATAATTGACCACTACTTTGAAAAAGCCTTAAAATCTCAGTATTATCAGTTAGCAATCTTTTATTTGAACCTTGTTTTACATAAATTTCTCCTTTAGCCGTTTTGTAAGGTTTGTTAATACCTTCTTTTATATGTACTACCAATACTAATTTATTAGCCTCAAATTCAACAACCTCAGTAAATAAATAAATAGGAGGTTCTATCGCATCGGCATATTCGGCTATTTTTCGGTCAGCATATTCTATTTGCTCTGCTGATAAACCGATTACAGCAGCCGTTTTATCTTTAATGCCAAATAAAATAAGGCCTCCTGCTGTGTTAGACATGGCTACAATTTCTCTGGAAAGGCTTTCCGAATTGGGTAATGCTTCTTTAAATTGTACTTGACTTGTTTCACCTTTTTTTAGAAGATCTAAGAATTCTATGGCATCCATCTACTTATCTTTTTTACAAAACTAAATATTAATTATAAGCAATTCTATTGGAAATTCTACCATAAAAAAATTTTATTCGTACGAAGATTGTTTCATACACTTTTCCCTCCGCCCAATTCTTCCACATACACTAACAACTGCTCAAAATAGGTTCTCTTGTTCAAACGCGAAAGCCACCAAATTCTATAATCTAAAGCTTCGTTATTGCCCGGTTCAAATGGTGGTGATTTTTTAATGAAATCTTTTATTTTATTGGCAAAATCAGTGTCTTCTAATTTATTGTTAGCTTTACTTAAGCTCTCCAATAGATTAACAAATTCTTTGGCTAATGTAAAAGCATCTAACTTTAATAAATGATTAAATTTTCGTTTGAATTGTTTAATACTGTATAACAAATAATCGTAATCTTCATTTTCAAAATAGAAAATTAAATCGACAATTCTAATGTTGAGTTTCAGTTCTGGAGAAAGCGTTTTAAACAATTCAGGTTGCAGTAAATTATTGATATATTCATTAGCTTTTTTAAGATTGTTAAGTCCATAAAAAACGATAGCCGAATTTAAATTAACAAAAATATCATATACCCGGTGTCCTTTAATAATTTTCTCTTTATTAAGTTCTTCCAAAATTTCTAAACATCTATTTAATTGCCCTGTATAGTAGCTGGCAATAAATAAAGGTTGATAATATGCCCAAATATAATTGTTATAATGTAGTCTTTTAAAAGCTTCTAAACTCTGCTTTAGTTGTTCTGCATAGCGCTCTGCTTTTTCAAATTGAAGTAATTTTAAATTAGTGTTGGCTAACCACACCAATATCGTAATTTTATGATGATAGTTGTTTTTATTAAATATTTGCTTATTTTCAAAAGTTAACAATTGTGTTTCCAAGTAAAAATCTAAAGAAACATAATCTTTCTTCTTCAATAAAATATAACTAATGTTATCTTGAACTTGAAATTGGATGGATACGGAGGTTTCTAACAAATGGCTATTGGCTAACTCACTTTTAATGGTATCCAATTGTTCCATAATATTAATTTCTTTCGAATCGAAATTTGAGTTTAACAAATACCAAGTAAGTTGTGCGACTAAATCGTTTAACTTTGAAGCAAATTGTTTTTTTTCTAAAATCTCATTTTTTTTCTCAATTACTTCCATCACCGGTACTTCTGAGTAATGCTTACTTAAGTCTAGCATTTTATCATAAACAATTTCTAGTAGAGAGTAAAATTCATTTTTAAGCGCTTTTTGCTCTGCCTTTTTTAATATTTTTAAAGCAATTTGATATTCCGATTTATACGAAAAAATCTCTGCTAAAATAACATTGTTATGAACGGTAATATGGTCATCTTTATCGTAATTTAAAACTAATAAACTCTTGTAAATATCCTCTATCATTCTGTTTTTCAAGCGGTAAAAGGCATTTTTTTTAATATGCCCAAACAAATTGTCGTATATTTCATTATCACTTTTAAAGTTGTCCAATTTGTAGGAGTCAAATAATAAATTAACCGGTGCAGTGTCTACATTTGCATTCGATCTTTTTAAAAAAAGCTTAAAATTTCTACTTTCTTCTTTATTCAACGACTTTACAATATCCATGTATGCAATTTTTGGGCAGGTAAGATAATAGGATAAATGCGATTATAAAAACATGTAACTATAAAGTAATTTGTGTTACTTTGTTGTATAAAGGTGTTTATGAAAGTTATGATTAAAAATGTTGTGCTATTTACCACGCTTTTTTTGTTGAGTTTGGGAGATGTTTTTGCGCAAAGATTATTTAACCCAATTAGAAGCCAATCGTTAGTTTCTGCTCCGGTTTTATTAATTCGATCGGGAAATATTTGTGATTTAGAAATTGTTAACATTAACTTTCCTGATACGGTTTCGGTAGGAGAAGTGGTTACCATAAGTGCTTATCTTGAAAATATTGGTAATGAATTATTTGATGGAAGCATTAGAATTAATTTGGGTTTTGAAATGGAAAATGAAACTGATTTAAATGAGCTCGAATCTGATAGTGTTATCGAAGACCAACAACTAACAAATGTTTATCTCAACCCTGGCGAAAGTTTATTTTTCACCGAAGATGTAATGATTGATCCTCAAAAAGTAGATCCTAATAATAACAACGTTGTGATTGTATGGCCTGCCTTTAGAGTTGGGTCCGGCGCAGCACCTGAAACTAACAATCCCAATTATAGCCTAGTTTCTTTCTTTACTATGGGTCTCGCCCTCAATCCAACCGGTGGAGGCAAAATGTTAAACAATGAACCGAATTTAAGGCTATCGAACATTTATCAGCAAGACAATGTTCAATTTAACTCATTTTTTGATCTTGTTCAATATGTTAGTAGAGATCAGGTAGTTTATGAAGAGGCTAACATTTATACAATTGACGGCAAGATCTTATACACCTTAAATGATATTAATTTTTCTTCCAATCAATTTATGGGTACAAAGAAAAATCAAAATACTTTTTTCATAGTAAGTATGCGTATAAAAAATCCTGTAAAACAACAACATGTGTTTGTGAAAACAAATTCCATGTATTTGGTAAAGTAATCAAAAAGTTTATTATAGGATTTTTATGCGTTTAACTTTTTAAATAAAGTTAAACGCATTTTTTTGCCGGTAGGTTATCCTTTAAAAAATAGAAAATTCCTTTATCTTGTGTTAAATGGAGAAGAACTATTCCAACCAACCGGTTTTACTAATAAAACAAGTAACCAAGTTTTACGAATTAGGGGAGATTACCATAAAAGCCCTAAATGGGGTAGATTTAACCATCCATAAAAACGAGTATGTTGCCTTAATGGGTCCTTCAGGTTCAGGTAAATCAACTTTAATGAACGTGATGGGATGCTTAGATACCCCAACTTCGGGTGATTATATTTTAAACGGAGAAAATGTAGCCACTTTATTTGATCACGAATTAGCAAAAATTCGAAATAAAGAAATCGGTTTCGTATTTCAAACCTTTAACTTATTGCCACGTTTAACCGCTACCGCTAATGTAGCATTGCCCTTGGTTTATTCTGGTATGAGCCGCAATCAACGTTTAGATAAAGCGGATGATATGTTAGAAGCAGTAGGCTTGGGCGATCGCTTAGACCATAAACCTAATGAACTTTCAGGTGGGCAACGCCAACGGGTAGCCATTGCCCGGGCACTCATTAATAATCCTTCTATTATTCTTGCCGATGAACCTACCGGTAACCTCGATACCAAAACTTCGTACGAAATTATGGAAATATTAAACGATATCCATAAACGGGGTAATACGGTAATTTTAGTAACTCATGAGGAAGATATTGCCCAACATGCCCAACGAATTATTCGAATGAGGGATGGAAAAATTGAGTCAGACCAAAAAAATAGTTGATTATGTAGTTTTTTTTTATTACCGTTAGGTTTTTATTATGAAGATATATACCAAAAAAGGAGATGACGGTACAACCGGACTAATTGGAGGAACTCGTGTAAATAAATTTCATTTACGCATTGAGTGCTATGGTACAGTAGATGAACTCAATTCTTACATAGGGTTGGTTAGAGATTATCAAAAAGAAGATATTACTCGTGCCGATTTAAAACATATACAAGATATATTGTTTACTATTGGCTCAAACTTAGCCGCAGATCCAGAAAAAAGTAAAATGCAATTACCCAAAATTGAAATGGATGACCTAGTTTTGTTAGAAACTAAGATGGATGAAATGACTGCCGAATTGCCAGAACTAAAACATTTTATCCTTCCGGGCGGGCATCAAGCCGTTAGTACTACCCATATTGCCCGTTGTGTTTGCCGGCGGGCAGAGCGTTTGGTGGTACAATTATCAAAAAAAGAGCAAGTTGATGATTTAGTAATACAATATTTAAACCGTTTAAGCGATTATTTATTCATATTAAGTAGAAAAACAGCAAAAGATAATCAAATTGACGAATTACAATGGAACTCGAAAGCAAAATAAATTGTATGGAATGCGGAGATAATAAATTTACCAATTTGGAATAGATTATTTTTTTTCCTCGCGAGGTAAAAAACGTAGGCTTAGCCTAAGCTAAGACGAGGCTTTTTAACGAAGCCAAGGAGAAAATGGATCAGTGCAGATAGTAAATTTATTTTTGTAACATTCCAAATAGCAACATTCAAAAAATAAATTTTGAAAAAAACTTGCAAATGTCAAATATAAATTTACTTTTGCGCTTTTTAAGCTATATATTACAAATAAAACCCGATTATGCGCAATGGCAGCAATGCCATTTAGGAATGATGAGAAAATAAATATTCAAATTTTGGCGACGAGATTTTTTGATATGCGATAAAATAAAAACAGCCTTACGAATGTTAAGGTGAATATATTTAACAAAGTAAATCAGAAGATACCAAAGACAAAAATGAACAGTTATTTATCAATTATTCCACTTTTTTAAAATATTATTTAACAAGTAGTAATAACAAGTTTAGTTTCTACACCTTAAAATTGAACAAATATGTTTTGGACATTAGAATTAGCAACGTATCTTGAAGATGCACCTTGGCCAGCCACTAAAGATGAGTTGATCGATTTCTCGATGCGATCAGGCACGCCGGTAGAAGTAATTGAAAACCTGCAAGAATTAGAAGACGAAGGAGAAATGTATGAAGGCATTTATGATGTATGGCCCGATTTTCCAACAAAGGCAGACTTTATGTTTAATGATGACGAGTATTGATACTTTACCATAAACTTTGCCAATCGTAAACTTACAAATCTCTTATATACACTATGATAAAAGTTTAGATCAAATATAATACAATGCAATATAAAGAAGATTACCTATGCATTTCGTTTATTTTTTTTTTGAAGCGAAACAGATTGGGTCGTAAATAAGTGTAGTCCTGCTTTCCGCTCAAATGCTATTGCTGCGCTTCAATGCCAACCGCAAAATAGCATAACCGCTGCAATCAGGGCTAGGCATCAAACGGCACAGCTACGTAGATAGGTTTTCTTTTGTATAAATATAATATCAGGTTTTCAAAATTTGAAATTTTTATCAGCGTTTGAAGATCAGAATTCGTGTTTTATAATTAGCTTTTTGAAATTTAGTATTTATATTAAAATAACTTAAGCTACTGCTATAAAGTGGCACCTTTCGTATCTTTGCAATAACATAATTTAAAATTGAGATTGATATTTCCTTTTGTAATACTAATATTACTATTATTATCAGAATACTATATTTTTCAAGCAGTAAAAACTGCTTTTGGCGATCAAAGCACTTGGGCTAAGCGATTTACTTTTCTTACTTATATGCTTTTATCTGTAATATTTTATACCATTATTGGTATTACTATGGTAAAAGGCAGAGGCGGTTGGGAAACCAGCAAAGCCATTCAAGGATATGCCATAACACTCTTCTTGGGCATTTTCTTACTCAAACTCTTTTTCTCAAGCATTATGTTTTCCGAAGATATTTTTAGAACCGGAAAATGGGTATTAGCCAAATTCAGTAGCTTATTTAACAAGGAGGTAACCTTTAATTATTCACGTAAAAAATTCGTTAGTCAATTGGCTTTACTTGCCGGAGCCATACCTTTAGTTACTGTAGTACATGGTGCCGTCCGCAATGCCTATCGTTTTAAAGTATACCATGCAAAAGTGCCAGTCAAAAATTTACCCAAAGCTTTCGAGCAGTTGAAAATTGTTCAAATAAGCGATTTACATACCGGCAGCATGATTTATGCCAGCAAGCTACAACAAGCCGTTGATATGATAAACGAAATACAACCCGATTTGGTTTTCTTTACCGGCGATATTGTAAATGCAGTTGCCGAAGAAATGGAACCGTTTGTTGAAGTATTGCAAGGCATTCAATCTAAGTTGGGCACCTATTCTGTTCTCGGTAATCACGATTATGGCTATTACCACCGGTTTCACGAAGATGATGAAAAAAATAAAGTAAGCATAGCGGCGAACCTGCAAAAACTAAAAGACTACCACAAAAAAATAGGTTGGCAACTACTCAACAACGAAAATAAAGTTATTGAAATAGGTAACGATAAATTAGCCATAATTGGAGTAGAAAACTGGAGCAAGAAGCGATATTTTCCATCAAAAGGAGACCTGCAAAAAGCCTATGTTGGTTGCGAAGATTGTGTGGTAAAAATTCTTCTTTCTCACGACCCTACCCATTGGCGTCAAGAAGTCATTCAACAATATACAGATATTGATTTAACCTTATCCGGACATACACATGGCTTTCAATTTGGGGTAGAAATTCCCTGGTTAAAATGGAGTCCGGTAAAATACGCTTATAAAGAATGGGCAGGACTCTATACAGAAGGCGACCAACACATTTACGTTAATAGAGGCATCGGGCATCTTGGCTATCCCGGTCGAATTGGCATAATGCCCGAAATTACGCAAATTACATTAATCCAAGCCTAATTTGTTTCTGCTATAATTTTAATAAACTACTTAAATGAAACAACCTATCCATACAAACCCATCAAAACCTTCTCAGGCGTAAACGGTGCATGGTAAGTTTCCGGTTCAAAGTTTGGATTAAATTGTTGAACCGCATCTAACAAAGCAAAGTAGGCACCAATGCCATACAACAAAGGTGGCTCACCAACGGCTTTTGATTTGAAGATTGCCATATCATTACCATCAGTATTTAAAAACGTAACGTCTACTTCTTTGGGTACAGAATAAATGTCGGGAATTTTATAGGTAGATAGTGCATTGGATAGCAACCTTCCATTTTTATTATAGATTAGTTCTTCCATCATCATCCAACCCATTCCCTGTACCAAACCTCCTTCCATCTGACCCAAATCAATAATGCGGTTCATACTCGTACCAAAATCGTGAACTACTTTTACCGCATCAAACTCGTACCTGCCACGTATGCAATCTATAGTAACTTCAAAAACAGCTGTGCCATAAACATGATAAGCGAAGGGATGTCCTTTTTCTTTATTTTTGTCAAAATGAATTTTAGGGGTTGCATAATGGGCATGTTCACTTAAATTTACCCGCTGCAACATGGCTTCCTGAATTAAGGTTTGCCAAGCTATTTTTACGGGACTATTTTTTACAAGTATACGTTCATCTTTCAGACGAAGCTCCGTAATTTTGACCTTTAGAATTTTGGCGGCTACTTTCAATAATCTTTTTTTCAAAACTTCGCAAGCCATAGCTACTGCCTTTCCATTTAAATCGGCTGTAGCACTTGCTGCTGATGGCGAGGTATTGGCAATGCGGGTTGTGTTGGTCGATTCAATTTTTATTCGATCGGCATGAACCGATAAAATTTTGGCGGCAACCTGTACCATTTTGGTATTTACGCCTTGCCCCATTTCAACGGCGGCAGTACTAATGCCAATGCTGCCATCTTGATATATATGCACTAAGGCACGGGCATTATTCATGGGGGTATTGGTAAAAGAAATGCCGAAGCAAATGGGCATAACTGCCATTCCTTTTTTGTAATGAATATTTTCAGCATTAAATTGATCGATGTTTTGTTGAATAGCTTTTAAAGGATGCTTTTTTTCCAAGCCTTTCCATGTTGCTATAGCTTCACATTCTTCTACTTTTTGACCATAAGGAAAAACATGTCCGTTGTTGAGTAAATTTTGCTGTTGAATAGCCCTGCTCTTTACGCCAATTTTTCGGGCAGCTTTCGCAATGGCAGCCTCCATAACAAACATCCCTTGCGGACCACCAAAACCACGAAAGGCAGTGTTTGGCGGAATATTGGTGATACAAGAATGCGCAGTTACTTTTACGTTAGGAACATAATAAGCATTGGTGCTATGAAACAAAGTCCGTTCTAAAATAGCAGGCGACAAATCGGCGGCAGCACCTGCGTTTTGATAATAATCAGCTTCATAAGCGAGTATGTTTAACTGTTTGTCTAAACCAATTTTGTAAGTGGAACGATAAGGATTCCGTTTGCCGGTCATCTTCATATCATCCATACGGTGTAAAATTAATTTAACCGGTTGGCGCGTGATTGTGGCACCCAAAGCCGCCATAACGCCCCAAGCAGTTGCCTGATCTTCTTTACCTCCAAAGCCACCCCCAAGCCTTCGCACATCTACTTCAATTTTATGCATGGGTATGTTTAGTACTTTAGCAGCGGTGCGTTGCAAGGCGGTTGGTCCTTGTGTGGAAGAAGCGATGGTGATATGTCCATTTTCATTGGGGAAAGCATAGGCTCCTTGTGTTTCTAAATACAAATGTTCTTGCCCGTCGGTATCTGCTTTCCCTTCTATTATATATTCACATTGTTTCCACGCTTTGTCCATCTTACCTAAAGAAAAGGTTCGGGAAGGTATGTGTAAGTTTCCTTTTTTGTATGCCTCTATGGGATCAACAATAGCTGGTAATTCTTTATATTTTATTTTGATTAGATGAACAGCCGCTCTCGCAATAGCTTCGGTAGTTGCCAATACCATAGCAATTGGTTGCCCTTGATAATGCACTTCTTTATCAGCAAATAAAGGCTCGTCGGGTATAATCCCACCAATCTGGTTTTCACCAGGAATATCGTGGTGGTTAATAATTTGAATTACGCCTTCCTTTTTTAAAACCTCCTTATAGTTAACTGAGATTATTTTTCCGTGTGCAATAGTGGAAGTACAGACCGCTGTGTATAGTGTACCTTGTGCTTCTGGTATGTCATCTATATAAATGGATTCGCCTCTTACGTGGCTATGCGAATCAATGTTTTTCATACTGGGGATGTGGGTTGGTATTTCCTTTATTTTTTTTACCATTTTATACCTGCTTTCTTTCAGTGTAAAGTTAAGTTATTTCTTTTTGTATCCATATCGAACATACCTGTTTAATTAATAAGGAGCTGAATTCTTTTGACTACCGCTTCGAGGGTCGCCTTATCAACACGCCCCGCAAAGGCTGCTTGCCTTGCTATCCAATTAATAGAATTAACTTGATTGGTTAGTATGATAATGCCATCAAGTTTCGCTTCAAAAAAATATTGTTTCATTTCAACTAATGAAATTGTTCCGGAAACAACTCAACAAAATGAACAAAAAACAACTGCCTTGCTAACAGGCGTTTGTAGTCAGCCGTACCTCTCGCATCGCTGATAGGCGAAATTTCAGTATTTAAAATTGGCTTGGCTTCATTTATTAAATCTAATGATAAGGTTTTTCCTTGTAAAAATTTGGAGGTTTTAAATAAATAGGTCGGTATGGGCGCAACACCACCAATTGAAATATGTACCTGTTCAACTTTGTTTTGCTTAGTCGAAATTAAAATCGCACTATTCACCGAAGCAATATCTAAATGAGTTCGTTTGCTTACTTTTTCAAAATTAAACTGATGATTTTTGCCGGGCTTTTTAAAGCGCACCCAACGGATTATCTCACCGGCTTTCTTCCGCATTTTCTTATAATCTACATAAAAATTGTTGAGTGCTATCGTTCGTTCATTTTCTTTTTTGGTAAGAATGATCTCACTATTGAGTGCCAGAAAAAAAATAGTTAAATCACCAATAGGAGATGCATTTACAAAATTACCGGCAATAGTACCCATATTACGGATGGGGGTGGAAGAAACCAATTTCATATATTGAGGTAATTGGGGGAAATGTTTTTTCATAATGGGGGCTTCCATAATGTCGGTAACGGTAGCTTCTGCTCCAATATAAATAAAGCCATCTTTGCTATAAATTTTTTTGTAGGCTTTATTATTGAATAAATGTTTTGCTGATTGCTCCAGCATTTCTTCGGGGCGTTGAACATATAAATCTGTTCCTCCACCAACCGCCATGCTATTGGTTTTAACTTTTTGTTCAATCACAGCTATTTTTTTTAGCCGATTTGGTATGTTGCTAAAATATTCGGGTAAATATTGTTTTTTAATTAACCATTCTATTGGTTTATCAATTGATTTCTTTTTTACAGCTTGTATCAATTTCTGGCAAGCTCTTTCAATAGATTTATAACCGGTGCATCTGCAAATATTGCCATCAATGGCAGCAATTGC
Source organism: uncultured Chitinophagales bacterium (assembly GCA_938023075.1). Classification (GTDB taxonomy): domain Bacteria; phylum Bacteroidota; class Bacteroidia; order Chitinophagales; family JAHDHT01; genus CALHDG01. Next base: position 3,212 of record CALHDG010000008.1, on the reverse strand, counting down.
TTCTTCATAAGTTGCCTGTTCGTGCGTCATACAATAACCGGTCATGGAAACAATAAAACCCACTGTACAAAACCCACATTGTGTGCCACCTTCATCTACCATAGCTTGTTGCGCCGGGTTTAGCTGTTTCATATTCATCCCTTCAATAGTAACAATATGTTTGCCATGGGCGTTGGCTAAAGGCATTAGGCAAGCAGTTATATTTTGATAGTGCATCTTGCCTTTCTCCAATTTGCCTTCCAACACATTGCAAGCTCCGCAATCTCCTTCTCTACAACCAATTTTAGTGCCGCGCAATTGTTGTTGGTAACGCACAAAATCTAATACGGTCATTCCAGGACGCGCTGCCGTTTTAAGTAATTTATTATTTAATATGAATTCTATCATTCTTTGTGACTAATGTTCCATTTCGTTATCTGGAATTTTTCATCTACAAATATAAATAAAATTGGCTTTAGATATGGATGCTTTTATATTGAAATCAACACCTTCTTAATAATTAAATGTTGTATTATTTTTCACTAAATATTTACTTTGTCTGTTTGTTAAAAAAACTATTTTTAAATATGTATCATTCTTCTCAATTTTGTTGACAAATAGTAAAAAATAAAACTACATTTCTGTCTTTGCCATTTTTCGATATGCTTCGTTGAAAAGCCTCGTCTTAGCCCCACTATGACTACGTTTTTCGCCTCGTCTATCAAAAAATGACTTTGACATAAAAAGCAGATTTATATTCTCCGCATTACTAAGCGAATTTTTCACTAAAGCAAACCTCCAACGAAGCACAAAAGCTACAAACCTAAACCCGATAGCAGCGGTTATACCATTTGTCGCGGTGGCTTTGTAGCGTTGGCAAAATGGTATTTGAGCGGATAGCGGGACTGCACTTTCCACGAAGCTCAACCGCTCGTTTTCTAATAAAAATAAAAAATATTCAAAATATCTTAACAAAAACATACAACCAAAACCCTATTTTTGGTATCTTTAAATTGAAAATCAAACACCAAAACACCAAAACACCAAAACACCCGAACAAACGAACGCCTGACCAAATCCTACCGCTAATTACGTAATCAATCAATTAATTGAAATATGAAAAATGTATTTTTCCTTCTATGGATAATGGTCGCTTTATTCGTAAGCACAAAGGCTCAGGAATTAGTGAATTTGGGCAACCAAGTTGGGGTAAAATTTGGTTCGCCATTGCAGCATACCTATGATGGGAATTATGAGCAATTGTATCGCGACCAAATTAGTGTGGCGACTATTATGGCGTACTGGAAATGGACAACGCACATTTCGGAGGGCAATTATACCTTTGGAGAAACGGATGCTGCGGTCAGCTTAGCGGAACAGATTGGTGCGGAGATGCACGGGCATCCGCTGGTTTGGGGGGTTGACCAATTTATTCCGGATTGGGTGTTGGCTAAACCGCTTTGGGAAGCTGAAGCGATTATGCTCGACCATATTGAAACGGTAATGGGCAGGTACGCCGGTAAAATTAAAGTGTGGGACGTGGTGAATGAAGCCATTGATTATGATGGTACTTACCGCTACAGTTATTGGAACCGGGCAATGACGGGCGAATACATCATTAAGGCATTTAGAAAGGCGCACGAAGTTGACCCTGCAGCGGGCTTAATTTATAACGACTATGAAATGGAAATTAACCGTACCAAGTTTAATACCATTAAAGATTTGTTGGGCTGGTTGCAGTATGAAAATGTAGGCTTAACGGGGTTGGGTTGGCAAATGCATGTGTACGTAGATGATGTGTTAGACCCTAATTTTGCTTTGGCGGATTATATGGCGGAGATTTCGGCAATGGGCTTGAAAAATTACATTACCGAGTTGGATATTCGTATACCGGATAATTCTTCTTTTCAACTCAATCGCCAAAAAGAGGCGTATAAAAAGATTACCCAAATATTTTTAAACAATGCTACGCGCGGCGAATATATTCAGTGTTGGGGCTTATCGGATTTGTACACTTGGTGGAACGAACACGACCCAAGTCAAACGCATTACCCCTTACCTTTTGATGGTAATATGCAAAAGAAGCCGGCGTATTGGGGTATGGTAGAGGCTTTTCAGGAGTATATTGGTGAGCCACAAGAACCGCAAAATCCCGACCCGCCTGTTATTCCATTACAGGAAGTGCGCTTGCGGAATGTGGCTAACAATTTATATGTGTCGCAAACCACTAACGAGCCGGGTGCAAACGTCAATACGCAAAATTTAAATACCGATTGGAACAGTCAACGCTGGAATATTGTAGAGGGACCGGAAGGTAGTATTCGGCTGCAAGGCAGGTGGAATGAGCAATATTTGCAGTCGGGAAATGATGCCAATGGAACGTCTACTTCGGTGTATCCATTAAATGAAGATTGGTGGAGTATGATGTGGATTTTAGAACCGGTGAGTGGCAATACCTATCGCATAAAAAACCGTTGGGCGCAACGTTATTTAACTACCGAACAAAATAATAATGTTGGTATTTATAATTTTAATGGAAATTCCAATAATCAACTGTGGGTGTTAGAGCCGGTGCAAGAGGTGCGTTTGCGTAATGTGGGTAAAAATTTATATCTCTCCCAAACGGAAGAAGCGGATGGTGCGAATGTAAATGTTCAGGGTTTAAATCTGGATTGGCATAGCCAACGTTGGAATATTTTTAACGGACCGGAGGGCAGTGTGCGGTTTCAAGGTTGGTGGAACGAGCAATATTTACAATCGGGTTTTGATTTTACCGGAGCGTCTACCACCGTTTATCCTTTGAATGAAGATTGGTGGAGTATGCAATGGATTTTAGAACCGGTGAGTGGCAATACCTATCGCATAAAAAACCGTTGGGCAGGTTTATACTTAGCGGCGCAGGCTAATAATGATGTTGCCATTAATGGTTTCGAGGATGATAATGACCAACTTTGGCAAATTGAAGGCTTGAATGATAATCCGCAAGATTGCCCCGAAGATTTTCTGGTGAATTTTGAGATAGCGAATGGTGCCAGGGAAACGGTACAAGTAATCAATAGCATTGAAGCGAACAACATGGTACAAAGCGGTGGCGATTTACAATTGCGGGCAAAAGACAACATTACCTTAAGCAATAATTTTTCGGCAGAAAGAGGCAGTACATTTTCGGCAAATATGATTGGTTGTTACGACCAGCCGCCTGATGAAAATTCGCTATTGGTGAACCCGAATGC
>CALHDG010000007.1 GCA_938023075.1 uncultured Chitinophagales bacterium | reverse complement strand
GAAAATGTGGAGAGCAACGGAACATTTATCCGAGATCTCTCTAAAAGATTTGTCCGACTAAGGTAAAAGACTTGGTGGATGTTTAGGCGAGATGCCGGATAATCTGCTCCGCAAGCTACACAGATTTCCGGCATGACGTTTGTTTGGCTTACCTTTATTGAGTGTCAATTAACTTGATAAACTCGTTAATACTTAATCAATTAATTTATATATATAAGATATGTCACACACTCGTATCATTTACTAAGTCGTAATCCCCAAAGCCTAAATTGAAAATCTTCCTACCATTTAAAATACGGATTAATGTAAATTCAACCATTTTAGCAATTCTCTTTTTGCCTTTACTTACAAAAAAGTATCTTATTCTATCTTCTTCAATAGCAAAATCATCCGTATTGTATGGTGCTATGTTATTCAATTTATAAATGAATTATTAGTTGCAAAATAGCAATTGCTGTGCAAAATATTATTAATTGAGGTTTAATAAATAAATATTGTACCCATAAAACAACAAAAGCCTCATAATCAAACGATTACAAGGCTTTACAGTGAACCCGAGAGGAGTCGAACCCCTAACCTTCTGATCCGTAGTCAAACGCTCTATCCAATTGAGCTACGGGTCCATTGATATTGCAAAGATAGTTGTTTATTTTATTTTTTTGGGTAATTGGTGGTAAAGAAAAAATTTACTTTTTAGTCATGCACCCAACAATCGAGCCACCCGCTCAGCCGAAATCAAAGCTCCTTCGTGCAAACCATCGGCAAGATAAGCACCCGCATGAAAGGTGTGGTGTTCTCCATTAGTTGCAATAATGGCATCGCGATGTTGAAAAGCTGCCACGGTATACAAGGGCGTATGATGTTGTTGTGTATGAATAATATTCTCTGCTTGAATCATACTTTCCATATTGTAAGATAAAAAATAAGGAGTAGTAAAGTTAGTAGAACATAACTCATTTAAATAAGCATTATAGCCCCAACCTTGTGGACCTTCAAAAAAATCAAACGGAGAGGGTTTGGTGATATGATAGGGTTTATAAAAATGATGATCGCTATGAATGATAGTTTGGGCATAGTTAGCTTTCCATGCGCCAAATCGTTGTTGCTCGGCTTCCGTTGCATCCTCTAACAATTTCAGTACTTGATCGGGCGGTGTGGCAAAAACTACTTTATCGAAACTTAGTTTTTCCTTTTGGTTGGCTTTCTCATTCCATTCAATATGTACTTTTTCAGTTGTCCGGCTTATTTTGGTAATGGTTGTATCGAGCATTATTTTTCCTGAAAAGCAGCTCAATATTTTTTCAATGTAACTATAAACCCCGCCTTTCATTCGGTACCAACCTGCCCATACATAATCTTTTATGGTGCTAATACCCAACTCGGCAGGAAAATTAAGCATCTGCGCAAACGGAATAGAGTAACTGTACATCGATAAGTTTTTCATCCAAATGCTTGCCCTATTGTTTCTATTCAAAATGTCTTGCATCGAACGGTTTTTCAAAAAATTGGTTTGGCTTCTAAGTTTAAAGAGTAAGGATAAAATGGGTATCGGCAAACTAACATAGTTAACCAATGCTCGTAACTTTTTTAATCCTTTCCAATTATCATTAATCATAATACGAGAAAGAACGGCTCTGCCATCTTTAAAAAACAAGCCGGTTCCAATGTCAATAGGTATTAGTTTTATTTCTAACTCATCCATCAATTTTTTGAACCGATGAAAACCAGCAGAAAATTCTACCACACCGGCTTCTAAGTGCAGTGTTTTATCCAAATTCGGTACTTCAAGATTCTTGTTAGTCGTTCTAATATTACCACCCAACTGATCTTGTTTTTCAAAAACAGTTACTCCATGTCCGGCTTTGTCCAACAAATAAGCCGTCATCATGCCGGCTGCGCCGCCTCCTATAATGGCAATTTTCATAAAGCAACTCTTTTTAATTTAATCATAAATAGAATCTCCACTTAACCGTTGATACAAGGCTGCCCCTGTCCAAAAAGTACCGGCAAAACCAGCATAACCCGATGAGGCATTGCAGAAATAGAAATTTTTTAGCGAACTTTTATGAGTTAATCTGCCAATGCCAATATTTTTCGGCGTCATATTCGAGCCATAAGAATTACCTTCCGGACACCAACAGTATCGTTCATTGGTGGTTGGGCTGCCCGTCATTTTAAACACCATATGTTTTCTAAAATCGGGAATGTAATGTTGTTCTACCTGATCAATAATCGACCATAAAATGTTCATTTTTTCTTTTTTGTATTGATGTTCATCCCGGTCTTTCAGTTTACGCCAATAGCTGTAATTGGCTACGGTTAAAAACTCAACAATTTGCCAACCGGGCGGACAGTCTCCTCTATGTTTGGTTAACTGACTTGGGGTAGTAATGGCAAAGCTTGGATTGCTGTAATCGTTGTGATTATACATATCATAAAAAGCTGTATTAATATCTTGATGCCCGGTATGAAATACGTTCCATTTGCCAAAACCATATTTGGGTAAATCCAGATCTTTTACCGCTACATATGCCATATAATTAGAAGGCGAATATTCATAGTCCAACTTTTTTTGAATGGAGTTTGAAAATTTTTCCCAACCAATCATTTGAGCCGCTTTTTTTGGATCAATGTTGCAGATGACGGTTTCTCCTGTAATTTCAAATGAATCTCCGCTTACCAAGTTCTTTCCGCTTACCCCCAACACTTGTTTGCCCTTGGTTAAAAAAGTATCCACTTCATGGTTGTAACAAATGCTTCCTCCATTTTCTTGTATTACGTTTACCATGCTATCCATTACATGTTCAAAATGTTGGGTAGGATAGTAGGCGCCCCGTTGATAGCCGGTAAACAACATGACCCATGCGTAAAAAGAAAGTTGATCGGGCGGCAGCAAAAAATCGGGCCACTGCGATGCAAATAGTGTTTGTGCTGGCAAGGGTAATTTAAATTTATCAAACACCTCTTGCAAAGTATATTTTAAATAACTTAAAGCAATACTGATATTTTTAAAATTACTAAAAACCGCTTTTGCTTTAATTGGTGAAGACATATGACTTAGTCCTTCCGCGACATGGTTTACCGTTTTTACAAATTGTTGAATAGGGTCTTTATGATTTGGAAATAATTCACTGAATCGCTGCACCAACTCTTGAGAAGACGATGGAATTTTTACGTGATAACCGGGCATATACATATGGTCAAAACCATTGGGATCATAGCGTTCAAAAGTTACGGTTTTGTCTAAGTCTAATTTTTTTAAGATGCGATTGACGGTATCTCCTTCTCCACAATTCCATACATAATGTAGTTGAGCGTTAAATTTATATTTGTTCGCCATTTCAAAGGTATGTCCAAAACCACCAGGAAATTCATGCGCTTCTACCACACAAACTCTTTTCCCTTTTTTTGCCATTAAAGTAGCAAACGACAATCCGGCAATACCACTACCAACCACTAAGTACTCAATTGCTTTGTTCATATGAAGTTTAAAAATACAGATTTTGCTTGAATTTTTTGATTTTATAAGCCAGATAAATTTTTACTAACATTTTATGCTCTATCATTTCTCTTAGGGATGCGGAGAAAATAAATTTTCCAACTCTGACAAAGCCATTTTTTGATAGACGAGTTGAAAAACACAGGTTTAGTGGGGCTAAGACGAGGCTTTTCAAGGAAGTATATCAGAAAATGGCAAAGTAAGATGGTAAATTTATTTTTTTCTCATTCCTTATATACAGATTAGATATAAAATGGCAAACTGCAGAGTATACAAAATACTCACTTTGGTACTATTATTGTACTACCGATGTTAGATCCAAACATTTCAAATTCCCATCTATGTTGTAAGTGGAAAGCTATTGAAACCTATTGATTTTATGTGATGCACGATAGGATTATTAGATTTCATTTAAAAATTGTCATTTATCTTAATTTATTGACATTCAAATAATTAATAACTAATTAATTGGCTAAGTTTACATCAATTATACTGCAACTATTTTAAACCTATTAAACTCATTATGATGAATATTAATAATTTTACAACTATTTTATTAGGGTTACTGCTCTCCTTTGGGATTAATGCAAACCCTTCTATCCTCAAGGGAAATCTCCTTACAACTCATACCGAAACAACCAATAACGGAAGGCAAGCAGAATTGCCTTTAAAGAAGCTACATGAAAAATTTAGGCATTTTGATATTGTTGAATTAGAAACGGATGCACTGTATACCTTGCTTCAAAATTCGCAGGGTTTTCACCAAATTCAATTCAGCGAAAAATATAACTGGAAAGTCTCTCTTAACAAGTATGATGTTTTTAGTGCGGATTTCAGAAGAACAACTGCTACATCTTACCAAAAGAAAAGTGATTTTAAAAAACCAGACCTGATTAATTTAAGGGGATATGTAGAAGGAACAAAGCAATTGTCTACGCTAACCATCTCAAGCAAAAATTGCATGGCAAAAATTAAAGTTGAAGATAAAGTATATTCTATTGAACCCTTGCGTTACTATTTAAAAGAAGCAAAATATAATCAATACATCATTTTTGAGACTTCCAATTTTATCGAACAGAAAAATATTGAAAACGTTTGTGGGCAGCACGGTGAAGTTGAGCAGATTGAATCATCCATAACATCTAACCAAAGTGAGAAAAAAAATGCAGTAGTATGTGCGCAAATAGCCGTTGCTTACGATCAGTCGTTTAAGCTATTGCATGGCAGTGCGGATGATGCTGCCTTTGTGTTGAGTGCCAGAATAAACAATGTGGCTGCTTTTTATAGAGCACAATTTGAAATTGATTATAAGTTAGTAGAAATTTACGAAAGTGGTTTTAACGAAATTACCCCTGAAACCAATTATACGCCCTGCGGAGGTGATGACGTATGCGCTGAGGGTTCTATTTTATTAGATTTTCAAGATTGGGGTGAAGGCAACACAACCGGAAATCCGGGCTTTAGTTCTAATCCAGATTTGGCAACCTTTTTCACCGGTAAAGGCGTGACCGAAAATTTTGGTTATTCCTTTTTAGCAGCGGTTTGCGTGGACAGATCATACAACTGGGTAGAGGAAGATAATGGTTACGATGAAACACGTAAAACTAACTTGTGGATGCACGAAATAGGACATACTTGGGGTGCTTCACATGTAAGACAGAATAACCGTAACTATATGATGCGGAGAACCATTCCCTCCACTGATAATTTGATTATTCATAATGGAACCTATCAGGCTATTATTGCTCATAAGGATACGCGCACTTGTGTAAGCAGTGGCGTTTGCAGCGATACCAATCCACCGGCAACTAATCCATCAACTATTTTTACGCAATATCCTTTTTTAAATAATTTTGTTGATAAAGATGATTGTGCAGGAATTACTATTGATGTTTATAACCGGGTAAGCTATGCCTTTGCTATTGTAACGGTCAATAACCAAACCGTGATGTATTCCAGTTATTTTGGAGACGTTTTTTGCTATGGAATTGACTGTTTAGAACAGTATGGATTGACCGATCCTGATGAGAGCTATACTTGCAGTACCGACCCATTACCTGAACCAACATGTACGGATGCTATTCAAAATGGAGACGAGACTGGTGTTGATTGTGGTGGTTCTGAATGTGAATCTTGTCCGGCAACTTGCAGTGATGGTATTCAAAATGGCAATGAGACTGGTGTTGATTGTGGAGGTTCTGCTTGTGATCCTTGCCAAGCAACGTGTAGTGATGGTATTCAAAACGGCGAGGAGACTGGTGTTGATTGTGGAGGTGCTTGTCCTTCGTGCCCAACAGGTAATGAACCACTTATTTTTGTAAATTATCCTTTTCTAAACAACTATGTAGATTATAGTAATTGTGATGCAACTACTATAGAGATTTTTGATTTTGGAACTTATATTTTTGCTTTGGTAGAAACTAATTCAGGTATTACGATGTACAGCGATTATTACGATGGCATTTTTTGCAGTGGAAGCGATTGCGCAACTACCTATGATTTAACCAACCCTAATGAGACCTGGACTTGTGGAATGGTCAATTCTGGTGCTACTTGTACCGATGGTATTCAAAACGGTAACGAAACTGGTATAGATTGTGGTGGAGGGATTTGTGCACCTTGTGCAATAACAAATTGCCCAGCTAATTGGTTCATAGATGTCAATACACCCTATCAAAACTTGTATGAGAGCAGTAGCAATATTACTACGAATGGTTCTGTTACCATTGAAAATAATCAACAAATAGAATATAACGCGAATAGGGTTCGTATAAATGAAAACTTTAGTGTAAAAGCTGGTGCTCAATTTAAAGTGAGAACAGATGGATGTGAATAAAATACATTGTAAGGTATCAAACCATATTGATTGAAATTTTATTGAATGTGTGAAGGTGTTCTAAAAGAAAGAAAAAAAAAAGCCTGCCTTGCGACAGACTTTTTTAGCACTATCGAATAATAATTTTTTGTGTAATTGTGGTGGTTTTGGATTTTGCTTGTATGAGATAAATTCCTTTGGGTAGATGGCTTATATCAATTTCCTTTATGGTTTGATTGTCCTCTAAGTTTATTTTTTGAAGCATTTTCCCTTGTAGATTGTGTATCTCCAAATAGGTATAATCCGTTTTATCTGGAGATAACTCAACGGCAAATTGTCCATTGCTTGGGTTGGGGTAAATTTTCAGGTCTTTCTTAAAAGTTAGTTGTTCCACGTCAGAAATCTGAATTTCAGTCAATTGATTTAATGTTTTTTTATTGTTTTCTGAATCACAACAATGGAGATCATTTACAAAATAGTTTTGTGATTGATTACCAGCTTCGCAAGTCCAAAGGTCTATTGGGTTACTTAAGCCATACGCTTCCACACAAGAGTAACCTGGCACATCTGAACAATAAAAAGTACCATCTTGATAATATAAATTAGCTCCATTCGCATCTTCAATAAATACAAAACTTTGCGAGCCGTAAGGATAAATAGTCACCGAACTTTCAATAAGGCAATCAGTTGAATCAACAAGATTACTTAGCCAGGCAAACTGATCAAATACAGTATTATTACTTGGTGGATCGGGATTTTCATTTTCACAAAGCCAACTATTGACCGGATTGTTCAAACCATATAATTGCAGACAAGAATAATTAGGCGCATCGGAACAGTAAAAAGTACCATCTTCAAAATATAGATTTTTCCCATTTTCATCTTCTACCCATACAAAAGTAAAATTGCCATAGGGATAAACTGTTATTGAACTACCTGCATTACAAGTTTCGGCATCAACAAGCGTATTCAACCACGCATAGTCATCAAATACAGTTTCTTCAACCGGAGGATTTGGGTTTTCATTGTCGCATTGCCAACTATCAACTACATTAGTTAATCCATAAGCGTTTACACACGAATAGTTTGGGGCATCGGCACAATACAAAGCACCATCCTGAAAATACAGGGCACCACTTCCATCGGCTTGTTCAATATGTACAAAGTTGAAATTGTTTCCATATTCATACACTTTAACTTGTGTACCTCCAACACAGTTTTGCCCATCTACAAGATTTGTAAGCCAAGGGAAATTTGTAAATATGGCTGATGGTTGTTCTTCTTCAACAACTTCAATACAAGTCAAAATAGAAACGGGCCTAAGTCCATTTGCATAGATCTCGATATTTGGTACTTCTATATAACTAAAACGAATAGTTTGATCGAGAAAGGCTTCTAATGAAATATCATTGATACCAATTGGAAATAAAGACGTTCCATCTTCCAATATAATATAGTATCCAAATCCATCACAAGCAGGACCACAGGCAAAATCGGAAAGTACAACAACTCCTTCATATTCGTAGTTACATGGATACGACCATATGATTTCTCCTTCTGACAAAGACAAAGCAAGTTCAAAAATATCGACCATACAATTTTCTTCGAGAGATTCGTTGCTACTGTAGGAGCAAGTAGTTTGTGCATCACAATTATAGATCAGCCCCGATCCATCGCAAGTTTTATCAATATAAATGTTTGCACCTTTTTTGTAGATTAATTCTGCGCAACCCTCGTTAATGGCATTTTGTACAATCTCTAATTGTAAGGGATCATCACAGATTATGCTTCCACAAGTTCTTTCCTCAACAATGGCAATTCCTTCGCACTGAGCCTGGCACGCATTGTCATAAGTAATGCCATCTTCACCACAAACGGGTTGGTATCCTTCATTGCAGTTGCAATTGTCGGCTGTTCTAACGGTAACGGTTTGTGTGGTGCTCCAGCCAAGAAAATGACTACAAGTTATTCTAATTAATTGGTTATGTAAACTATCGGGTACTAACGATGGATTAAAATGTTCTCCATCAACACCCGGTCCTGAAAATGTAACATCTAAAGGATGATATTCATTTTTTAAATGGATTAAAGTGTCTATAAGATGATAAACCGGATTTAAAGTTGCAAATGGTGTATAAGCCTTATCATTTTTTCTGTATGTCAACAAGTCGGTTGTGAAAGTTGCACCATATTCAAGCGATTGATTTGAACTGAGTAAGCCTAATTCAGAATTAAAGACTTGCCAACCGAAACTTATATTAGGTGAAATTTGTTGAATACAATCGGTTGGTTTTGGTGGTAAAACCACTATGATGTCGTTAGTAATCCGGTTTAATGATTTACTATTATCAGTAAAAGAAAAATTAAATGTTTCAATTTTGTCTTGTGGATTAAACATACTACCATATATTGATTGAAAGTAGATTGAATTAGGATTAAGTTCTAAATTGCTTAGCAATATGCTAATTTGCTGATTTGTATAATAAGTTGTGTCAGCAGGTTCATTTGGAGGAAAACCAGGCGGTGGAGGAGGTAAAATCTTTTCAGAAATTTCTAATCTGTCGAAATTGCATATAAAATAGTCCTCGTTAAATTGAACTGAAGTTATGGAGTCTTTGGTATAGATCACTTCATCCCGATTTTGAAATGCAAATATTCTACTTTGCACTTTTTCAATTACATCACCTACTTCGTATGTTTTTAAATAACTATCTTCAAGTTCACCAATCAAATCCCCAACTTCATTTTCAAAGGCTGCCAAGGTTGCGGTTGTTTTAGGTTGATCTAACAATTCAATAAAAGGTAAAAATGTTATAAAGCCATGGTTTTTACTTAAAATGTATTGGAAATTATTGAAATCGCTCTCAACAGGACTATCATTTGCATAGCTTTGTAAGCTGAATATTTTAACACTGTCTAACTCACCTAAAACATCCATTTGTTTTATTTCAGTACATTTTATTTGCAATTCATCAAATTCAGTATATGAATCAGAGGTGATTGTAATGCTTTCATTCACTTTTAAGTTTGGATTAAACACCAAATTTCCTTTATAAAAATAATTGCCTTTTATTTCAGAATAAGGGTTTTTAATAGATATAAAATCTAAAGTTTTACTCTCGTAATAATCTAACCAAGTTCCACCATCAAACAACCCATTTACTGCCGGTTCATTTAAACAAGAGCTGTAAACGCCTGCATCATCAATACCCGAAATTTGGTCGTTTATATATTTAAGGCGAAAATAATAATGTGTACTATCTCCCTCAACTCTCAAAGAATCTGAATAATAAATAGATGCTGCGCAATGTTCATCATTACTAAACTCAAACCAAGTTTTCTGGTTATGCGGAAAGGGTGTCCAATTTTGGGCTATACAAGCCACATTTAGTAAAATAGTAAATAGTGTAAAATGAAGTTTCATAATTGTTTTAAGTTATTTTGATATGGTGTAAAGGTATGATGCCAAAAAGCTAAAAAAGACTACACTTTTTTGAGTTTGTCTAAGAAAAAATGTTGAAATTAATCCAAAAATAGAGTTATTTCATTGATTATCATATATTTGCAATTTGTACAATTTGCCTGAATTGATAAATTATTGATTATATGTACCGGCTACTTTTAAAATGAGGGAGTTAAAAAAGCTTGGTTCGAAGGGCAACCGGTATTAAACTAACCCTGATAGGAGCGGTTATGCTATTTTGCAGGGTTGGCTTTGCAGCTTAGCAATAGCATTTGAGCGGATAGCAGGCTGCGCGTTTTTGTGAATCTTCATGTTTCGTTTCTAAAATATGGTAGTTGAGTCGAAATTTTATAACCCAACTTAATACATAAATACATACCTTGCCGAATAATTCAAAAAACAATAAATGCCAACAATACAACTCGAAAAAATTAGTAAAACATTTAACCAAACTAAGGCGGTTCA
>CALHDG010000006.1 GCA_938023075.1 uncultured Chitinophagales bacterium | reverse complement strand
TATATAATGAGTTAACCAACTCTATAAGAACCCTTGATTCTTTAGGCAGTTGAGTTATCCGAACTTGTAGCTTTTTTGGTATCAATTACTAAAAAACTAGTTTTGTCCAAATTTATTGTTATTCTACGCTGAATAATTACAAATTTTTTTATACTCAAATGAATTCAAGAGGCGCACAATTTACAAATTTTTTGGAATGCTGTACCTTGTTATAAATGTTTTGTCTTGGCTCAACATATTTTCTAAACGTGTTTGTTGCATTTAATATAGCATTAATAAATTGCTGGCTTTTTATAGAGTGTTTAAAAAAACAATACACTACTTTTTACAAAAATACCAGTAACTGGCATTGCCCAATATTAACAAAAGATGATATTTAATAACTACAAAAAGCGGTTAACCTAAATTAGGGATTGACACTTCAACATTCATTATCCGTCTATCAATATTCATTACTCCATAAATGATCATCCAACAAAATATTGATTATCAAACACCGAACACCCAATTTTGAATGATGAATTTTTTCCATTCGAAAAACATCACCTAACTGTTAAACAACCCAATGCACTTTAGTGCTGTTGGCTTGGAAATTGGGGCTAAGTTGCAAACCGTTGTCGGGTTTAGAAACATCTAAAAATAGAACGTGAAATTTAAAAGCATGCCTCTATATACGCAGAAAATTGATTGGGCACCTGTGTCGAAAAACCAGAATTTAAAGTAATTCGAGTACCAGCTTTATAGTGTACGGTAGCATTAACAATTGCGCTCGATTCAATACTTACACCCGCATGAAAGCTGACTGATACTTGATGAGTATTGTTAAAGTTTAAAGAATTATCGCAATTACAATTATAATTTAAAGTAATTTCTTCATTACAATCAACCGGTTTAGTACAAGCAGATGAAATGAGTGATAAATTATCAACAATGATACTCCCACCAGATATTCCGGTTTCAATGGCTTCTAATTTTAAAACTTGCTCGCCAATTGGTACATTAAACGATTTAACATTTATGGGTCCAAAGTTATTAATAGAATATCCGGAACTTTCACAAAAAACAGTGGCTACAGTGACATTGCCTATTATCACATTTAAAATTGTATTGCCAAAATTACTACAACTAAAAGTTGCGTAATCAAACGATAAGGCTAGTTCATCGCAAACTGGTATAATAATCGTTTTCTCAATAGCAGTATATGAACTTTGCTGCCAACCTCCAAACCATGCGTCGATTGAACCGTAAATGCTTAAATTATCAGAAACTCCAATAATCCCAAAAGGATTTGGATTAGGTGTACCTACTGGTACTTCTTCTGTTTCTATCCAATTTGCTACATCCATTTCAAAATTACCATTTTCAATTATCTCCCCTTCAGTGTCAGTTGTGGTACAGCAATCCGGTCCATTAGCATTAGGTAGGTACTCCAGTTCATATGAAACAATTCCCATATCACCAGAATTTACCGGAAAAGAAACATTACTTGAATTTGGAGTAATACCAATGTAGTTTTGGCAACCGGGTAAAGGTGTAATAATGGGTTCAATACATGTATTTTCATTGGTAATGCTAATTAAGTTGGTCAAATCATTAGGTCTGTTAGGATATACACGAATGGTGTAAATACCACCTTGCAGAAGATTAGTAAGCGGTGTGCTGTTACAATCAATATTTAAATAATAGGTTTGTGCATTAACGGAACACAAACTTGAATTGACTATTGCAGGATTGTTAATTGGAGTACCATTTGCGCTTAAATATCCATTTACCGACCATACAAATTTAGGGTCATTACTATCGGCATTTAAAATTAAGCCGTTGGCAATGGGGTTAGGAAAGTTTAAATTTCCGGTTGATCCACAAAAATCGTTTTGTATATTTATAGATGTTACTACATTGGTAGGGCAAACGCTTACACAAGGTTGGTTATCGCATAAAGCAGTTAATGCGGTTGAATTAGATCCAGAACAAGCGGATGAAGTATTTCCAAATAATTGGTTTGCCCAATAATTCATCACTAACACCTGATCTTGCGTAAACATGGTTAAGCAAGCATCATCAGAATAGTCCATAAAATTGGCAAAGGCAACATTCGAACCACAGCCTCCATTTACACAAGTAGAAGGGCAACCTGCGGTATCTTCAGCAATTGCTGGAGTATCATTAACATTGTAGGGTCCGGCACTGTTTGGCTCGTCACTACAGCCTCCTTCAAAAGTATGAAATAAACCCAAGTAATGTCCAACTTCGTGAGTAAGGGTTTTGCCTAATCCATAATAGACTTCAGTATCTAAACCACAACCGCTTGTTGGACTTTGACCGCCAAAAGCTGCGGCACAAACGGTTACTCCGTCACCATCAGCTGCTCCGGGTATTCCATCCGAAATACCCAAACAATCATCGGGAGTAATGAAAATATTTAAGATTCCTTCCCAACCCGGCGCACCAAGTCCACCAATACTGGCCCCTCCTGTAAAAGCGCCTAAGGTAATTGGTGGATCACAAATAGGATCTAAACCTTGCGCATTGTTTTGCGGTGGGGTGGCATAGCAGAAACTAATTCCAGAGCCAGTAGAAGCAACGCTATTTCCATTGGCATCTTGATATGCCGATGGACAAATTGCTTCTGCACTAGTGCCAGTGTTGTCTGCAAATGCTTCATTTAATGCATCCATTTGATCTTGAACCTCCGCTAAAATACATGCTAAATCATTACAGTTAACTACATTGGGAGCAAAGTGAAAAGCAACTGGTACAACTATATCATCCATAACCATTCTTTTTTGAGCTTGTTTGCTCACTTTAGAAATTTGGTACGCATTTCGGTAAAAAGATTGATAAGCCTGGTCATTTTTTAATCTCTTTTCAAGCGCATCCATGGTTAAACAATGTTCAATCTTATTCCTGGTTAAATTATTTTTTTTGACTTGAGCATTAATTGCTAGGCTAATGCCTAACGTAAATAACATTCCACAAAAAAATTTGATCTTTATACCTTTCATACCTATTTCCTAATTTTTTTTTACATAAAATTGTGTCACACTTATTAGATGTTAACTAGATGATTAAAGTTGTTTTTAAAAAAAATAACAAACACTAATTAATAAGAATAAGCAACAAAAATTATGCTTGTTTTTGAAATAAAAACGCTCATTAAGTAACTAACCAATCAATATTGGAATAGTTTTTGCTAAACACTATAAATGCAACATAAATATTTTGTTAAATTGTATTATGTCTTTTCTTAATGTGAATTTATTATTAAAATATTGATTATTAATAATTTGTGTATATTTTTTTTAAATTGTTGTTACTTTAATAAAATAGTAAAGTCTATCAAATTGACCAAAATAGCTTACTGAGACCTACCTTAACCTACTAGCTTCTCTTTCTTAATATTCATCTTTTTATTGAAATGATTTCAAATAAATCACTAGTTAAAAAACTCATAAAATAAATGTAAATCAAAAACTTCTTTTAATAATTTTTTAACATATTTATTTAATCACTTTTAAATCGATATTCACACATGTATCAAAATTTAACCACTTTTTTTATGAACTGTAAATGCTGCTGTAAAAAACCATTACTTGCATTTATTAGTCTACTGGTATTGAGTCTCTGTAGCCTTAACCAAGCTCAAGCTCAATCCAGTTTAAACTTAGGAGAGCTCATTTTTATCTCCTATAATTCAGATCAGTCGGTACCGGCTGGAACAGAGGCTGACCAATTTGGCTTTTTAACCTTAACCAATATTGCTCCAGGCACGCTTTTATCTTTTACAGATAGAGGATGGACATCAAGCACAGGCTTTGCGCCGGCTTCAACTGGTGAATCAACTATTATGGTTAACTTTACGCAAGCACTTTCTCCTGGAGATCAGGTTTACATTGATGCTGCTGGTAATGTACTTAATCAAAACGGAACCGTAGTGGGCAACTACACAGGTACACCACTTAGCTTAGATCCGGCAGGCGATCAAATTTTTGTTTACCAAGGTGCAGAACCTACACCTGCTAACCAAACAAATTTTATTTCTGCTATTCAAATGAATGGAGGTTGGGATGCAAACGGAAGTACGTCACAAAACAGTGCTCAACCTACTACGTTTACAGATGGACTTAATTCAATTTCTCTTAATCCAGAGGTTGATAATGCTACTTACAATTTTTCTATTGTGAGCGGCTCATCTACAACAGTAAGCAATGCGGTTTTAGACCCAACTAACTGGACAACTAACGACAGTATGGGCATCGCTCCACAAGATGGTAATTTTTCCATCGGAACTCAGGTTAGTCAAACTAGCTTAAGTCCTGGAGATATTGCATTTACTTCTTACAATTCTGATCCAACTGTACCTGCCGGTACAGGAACAGACCAATTTGGTTTTGTTACTTTTGAAGGAATTACTCCAGGAACAGAAATTTCTTTTACCGACAGAGGTTGGACAACAAGCTCTGGTTTTAACCCACCTTCTGCTGGAGAATCTACTATTACAGTAACGTTTACGCAAACGCTTTTACCTGGAGATCAGGTTTATATTGATGCCGACGGAAATGTTTTAAATCAAAACGGAACTACGGTAGGCTTTTACACGGGTACACCACTTAACCTAACTACTGCAGGTGATCAAATTTTCGCTTATCAAGGTACGGAACCTACGCCGGCAGATCAATCCGGTTTTATTTCGGCTATTCAAATGAACGGAAGTTGGGATGCAGAGGGAACTTCTTCAGCAAGCAGTGCCCAACCTACCGTACTTACTGATGGAGTTAGTTCAATTTCTCTTAATCCAGAAGTTGATAATGCTACCTACAATTTTTCAGTAGTAGAAGGTTCTACTACTACCATAAGTAGTGCAGTTTTTGACGCTACTAACTGGACAACTAATAACAATACCGGTTTTGCCGCTCAAGATGGAAACTTTACAGTTACAGATGGTGGCAGTAGTACTACTTGTACTTTAGAAATTGCTTGTGTTGCTCCTTTGGTAACAGCAAGCTGTGCTGCTCCTCCGGCAGATGTTAGTTTAATTACCGTTATTCAATCTTGTGGAGATCTTACTATTACTTCTACGGATGTTGAAACCGGTAATATATTAGATGGTACTTTTACCATTATGAGAACCTATACGGTGATAGATAATAATGGTACAACAATTACCACAGATGATTTAGAGCTTTCTTGCCTGCAAAGAATTGAAATACAAACGCCTGCTTTGCCACAATTTTCTTGTATTGATGGACAAGATGTAACTTGTGTGGCAGATATTACTCCAGTTGAGCCTCAATTAACGGTTGAGTGTGGTAATGCAACAGTGGAAACTTCTGGTATAGCTTTAACTGCAGGTATGCCTAATTGTTTAGGATCAATTTACACGGTAACCTATACGGCTACTGATCAATTTGGAAGAATTGCTACTTGTGAGCAAAACTTTACCATTAACAATAGCTTTCCGGCAGTTGATTGCCCGGCAGATAGAAATATAACTTGTGTAGATTCTTTTGTTGCAGATATGCCAAGCTTCACCATAAGCTGTGGAGGCGATGGAGCAACTGCCGTTTCTACTCCTGTGCTTGTTGAAGGAAATGCAAATTGTGACGGTGCAATTTACGAAGTAACTTATTCTGTAACGGATAATTGTGATAGAACCACAGATTGTATTCAAAGATTAACCTTAGTAGGTGATGCGCCAACCATTAGTTGTGCCTCTATACCAGCTACTGCTAATTGTGAAGAAGCGGCTTTATCTTTTGCGCCTGATTTTACGGTAAGCTGTGGTTCAGGTACGGTTTCTGCCACACTCAGCTTAGCTTCTGGAAGCGCAAATTGTGATGGTGCACAATATGAGGTTACGTACACTATTACGGATGATTGTGGAAGAACAGCTTCATGTGTTCAATCAATTCAATTGATAAATGATGCACCGGAAATTGTTTGTCCTGATAATGGTCAGGTTACTTGTGTTGCCGATATTAATCCATTAGTACCGATGGTTACTAATTCTTGCGGAACTGGAAATACAGTAAATACCATGGGTCCTACTTTAGTCAGCGGTATGCAAAATCAAACGGGTTCAGTGTATGAAGTAGTTTATACGGTAACAGATTTATGTGGAAGAACGGCAAGCTGTACACAAACTTACACCATTACCAGCGATGCTTTAACCATTACTTGTCCGGCAGATGTTATAGTTGATTGTGTAGGAGATATAGTTGAAGGCGAAGCCAATATCTCAAGTAATTGTGGAGGAAGTGTTCAAAGATCAGTAACCGGCCCTACTTTAATCAGCGGTCAAGCTAACTGTGGTGGTGCAGTTTATGGTATCACCTATTCTGCTGTAAATAATGTAGGTGCTACCGCATCTTGTACTCAAAATTTTACTTTAAGAGAGAATTTACCGGTGCTTACTTGCCCGGCAGGTATAAGAGTTACATGTGCTACAGAAATAGTAGCGGAAGTGCCAACGTATACTTTAAATTGTTCTGGCACTGCTCAGGTAACTTCAGGCGATCCGGTTTTAGTTTCGGGTACGGCTAATTGCGATGGTGCCGTGTATGAAATTACGTATACCGTTACCAGCAATTGTGGTTCAAGCGCAACATGTACACAACCATTTACAATTAGTAACGCTGCACCAACTATACAATGCGTAAGTGGAATGACGGCTTCTTGTGCGGCAGATATCACTCCAATAGAACCTATTTATACGGTTAGTTGTGGGGAAACCGGTACAGTTACCAATTCTGCTCCCGTCTTAGTTTCTGGTGAAGCAAATTGTTCGGGTTCGGTTTACGAAATTACTTATACGGTTACCGATGCTTGTAACAGAACTGCAAATTGTACACAAAGCATTATTATTAATAATGATCCTTTGGTTGTTGAATGTCCACCTACTCAGGTAGTTTCTTGTTTTGCTGATATTGTTACCGGCACTCCAACCTTTACAACCAGTTGCGGCGTTACTGCGGATGTTACTACGGTTGGTCCAACCTTGTTTTTAGGAGAAGAAAATTGTAATGGAGCAGTTTATGCGGTAAACTATACCGTTATGGATGCTTGTGGTAATTCTGCTGTTTGTGAGCAACTGTTCGCTATCGAAAATGATGCACCAAGCATTCAATGTCCGGTAAATGAAACGGTAACTTGTTTAGATGATATTGTTTTGGCTGATAACTTAGTGTTTCAAACCAGTTGTGCCGGTGAGTCAACCGTAACTGCCAACGGACCTTTATTAAGAGAAGGTACACCAAATTGTACTGGTGCTGTTTATGTAGCTACTTATACGGTAACGGATAACTGTAATAGAGTGGCTTCGTGCGAACAAACTTTTACCATTTCAAATGCGGCTCCTTCCATTACTTGTATAGCCGATGCTACCGTAAGTTGCTTTGCTGATATAGTGGTAGGTTCACCAGCTTTTGAAACCAGTTGTGGAGCAGGTTCTTTAAGTTCAGAAGGACCAACTTTAATACAAGGTAATGACAATTGCGATGGTGCAGTCTATTCCATTATTTATACAGTTTCTGATGCTTGTGGAAGAACCGCAACTTGCACACAAAACATTACCTTAGATCAAGCTATGCCAACTATTAGTTGTCCGGCTAACCAAGTTGTAAATTGCGAATCTGATATTGTAGCAGGTGAAGCAAATTTTACCATTAGCTGTGGAAACTTTGGCTTGGTAACAACCGAAGGACCTACTTTAATTGCAGGTACTCAAGCTTGCCCTCAAACATATGCAATTACATACACTGTAGAAGACGAATGTGGAAGAACGGCAAGTTGTAGTCAAGAATTTTCGATCAACAATGCTCCACCAACAATCTCTTGTCCGGCAGATGTTTCGGTTACTTGTTCAGATGATATTGTGATAAGTGCGGCTACGTTTGAAACAAGTTGTAATCTCGGTGCTGAAGTAACTACGGTTGGTCCAACTTTAATAAGCGGCCAGTCCGAAGCTGTAGGTGCTGTGTACGAATTAGTATATACCGCTACCGATGCTTGTGGAGCTACGGCTACATGTTCAAGAAGGTTTACTATTCAAAATAATGCTCCACTAATTTCGTGTCCATCAGATGCTATTGTTACTTGTGCAGCCGACATTCAAATCGGTTCGCCCATTACCAGCATTAGCTGCGATGGCACAGGTTCTTTATCAACGGTTGGTCCTAATTTAGTAAGTGGACAGCCAGATTGTAATGGCGCAGTTTATCAAGTAGTGTATAGTGTTACCGATGGAAGTGGTAGAACAGAAAATTGCACACAAACTTTTACGGTGGTTAACGATGGTCCATCTATTGTATGTCCTGATAGTAAAATTGTTAGTTGTGAAGCAGAAATTGTTGAAGAAACCATTTTTGTAAGCAGTAGCTGCGGAGTAAATGCAACATTAAGTACAGTAGGTCCGGTATTAGTAAATGGTGATGCCAATTGTTCAGGTGCTACTTATGAAATTAGATATACGGCTACTGATGATTGTGGCAGAACAGCATCTTGTACGCAAAGCTTTATTTTAGATAATGCCGAACCAACAATTACTTGTGTAGATGCGGAAGTGGTAACTTGTATTGAAAATATTACAGATGAAACTCCCCAGTATACAACCAGCTGTGGTTTAGGTGCTTCTATTGTAACAGAAGGTCCTACCTTAATTGCAGGTGTGCCTAATTGCAATGGTGCATTATACAATATAGTTTACTCTGTTGTTGATGATTGTGGCAGAACGGCTTCTTGTACTAAAACGATCAGTATAGCAAATGATATTCAATTGGTTTGTCCAATGGATAAATTAGTGACTTGCTTTGATGAATTAGTAGCAGAAACACCAACTTATACAATTGGTTGTGGACAAGGTGGTACATTAAGTGTTGATGGACCTAACTTGGTTTCAGGCGATATGTTCTGTGGAGGTTCGATCTACAGCTTTACTTATACAGTTACAGATAACGCTTGTGGAAGAACAACCAGTTGCACACAAGAAATGACGGTTATTAATTGTGATTCAGATGGTGATGGAATATGCGATCCGGATGATGTATGTATGGGATATGATGATAGTGTAGACAACAATGCTAATGGAATACCAGATGGTTGTGAAACGGTTACCCCAGCTTGCCCCGATTCTGATAATGATGGTGTTTGTGATGCAGATGATATTTGCATTGGTGCAGATGATAACTTAGATACAGATGGTAATGGAATACCTGATGGTTGTGACAATTGCGAGAATGTTTTCTTTAATTTTACACACCCGGGCAATAGCTGGCACGATGGTGATTTGACTGGTAGTTTAAGCAACAATGGCCAATGTGCCAATATTAATATTTCTGATCCATATCATATATTACAGCATACTCAAGAGTCTGGCGGTGGTTTAATGATTGGCATGGATCCAAAAAATGTGAATCAATCTGTAAATATTTGCTATGATCTATGCAATGTATCTGATAATATTTCTTTCACAATTAGAGATTTAGATTATAAAAGGTATGGATATAAGAGCTCTAACCAACAAGAAGCGGTTTGTGTTAACGGATACTTGAATGGCAGTGAGGTTTTACCACAGTTAAGCAGCTTAAATGGTAGTGTAAAAATTACCGGTAATGTAGCGGAAGCAACTACGGATTCCAGACACGGTAAAGACGAAAGTATTTTGGTAGAGTTTGATCAATGTATCGATCAAGTTTGTATTAAATATGGTACAGGTAGTAACTCACCAGTTGTAAATCCAACCTATGGTAAAATTTACATTGGTGAAGGCAATGGTATTTTTGCAGAGTTTTGCGATGTGCCTTGCGATGGTGGACAAGTTGCTCAGGCATGTTCTAATGAGTACTTAAATTTCCAAAATTCAGGTGTTAACTGGGCAACCAATGCAACTAGCGGTGTTTACACGGTGGGCAACCAAACGTATACAATCAACATTGAAGATGCCGATCGTATTTTAGAAGATACTTACGAGCATGGCCAAGGTTTACTAATTGGTATTGAACCAAAAGATGTGCACGATGAAGTAGTAATCACTTACAATTTCTCAACTATTGCCAATGATGTTTCTTTTAAAATTAGAGATTTAGACCGGAAGCATTATGGTAACCAAAGTTCAAACCAACAAGAAGCCGTTTGTGTATATGGTTATTTAAATGGTGTTTTAGTTAATCCAAATATTTCATTAGGAGAAGGTCATATTAATATACAAGGAAACTGTGCACAATCAACCGTTAACTCAGCAGATAGTGGACAGGAAGAAAGCGTTATGGTTTCTTTTGATCAATGTATTGATGAAGTTAAAATTGTATATGGAACAGGTAGTAATTCTCCAGTTGCAAATCCAACATATAGCAAAATTTACATTGGTGAAGGTTTAGGATTTTTTACAGGAGTTTGTGGCAACGAATGTGGTAATGTACAACCATGCTCAGATGTTGATTTGGATGGCGTTTGTGATGAAGTGGACATCTGCCCTAACTTTGACGATTCTATTGATACTGATGGCGATGGAATACCAGATGCTTGTGATTTATGTGATTGCACTTGTATAGATAGCGATTTAGATGGCGTTTGTGACGAAGATGATGTTTGTCCGGGTTCTAATGATAATGTTGACATGAATAACAACGGTATTCCAGATGGTTGCGAGTGTCCTACAGGCGATTCTGACAGAGATGGTGTTTGTGATGGCGACGACCAATGTCCTGGATTAGATGATTTTTCTGATGCTTGTCAAAATGGTTTAGCGGTTAATAACTGTAACAACTTTATTGCTGCACCATCAATTACAGGGGTGTTAGATGAAACCTTAATTGTAAGTTGGTTAGGTGATGGCTCTACTATAGAATTACAATACCGTGCAGCAGGCGAATCAACCTGGCAAAGCCACCATTCAACGGATGGATATGCTGTATTATCATTGTTGCGCATATGTACAGATTATCAGTTACGTTTAAAGAGTTCTTGTAATGGTTCAGATATTTTCTCACCCATTAAAACAACAACTACTACTGGTTGTATTGATTGTTCAGCAGCTGATTTAGAAATGTTTGTTTTTAATGTTGAAGGAACTTCAGCCATTTTAGCTTGGGATGTGGTCCCAGGAACAATATATCGTTTACATTACAAAGAAATTGGAGAAAGCAGCTATAAAACTTATACAACACCAATTCCATTTGTAGTGTTGTTAGGTTTGAATGATTGTACCAGCTATGAGTTTGCCTTAAGCGTGTATTGTCAAGATGGTGTTCAATCAGACAAAAGTGTGCCAATTAGCTTTACCACTACTAATTGTAAAGGTGAAGGAGGAGATATTACCTTAAGTGATAACCATTCTATTTCAATTTATCCAAATCCGGCGGTCGATCAAATTGAAATCAGATTGAGCGATGAAACGGAAGCAGATGTTATTACCATTTACAATGCTGCCGGTCAAATTATGCTTGGTCATAACGAGATCAACTTTGATGGAGTAGTGTATAAAACCAACATCAACCATTTAAGCGAAGGCATCTATTTTGTGATGACGGTTAATGGGGATACAGTTGAAACGAAACAGTTTATAGTCAAATAATATCTATCATAAATAGTTTTCAAAAAGTGGGATTGATTTTTTCAGTTCCGCTTTTTTTTATGGAGTGCCTATTACTTTTCAATTTCAAAAATTTATTGTTTCTTACTGTACAATAAAATGAAAATGTATGTACAAAGATATTATCCATTACGAATTAGCGGAAAATATAAGTCAAGAACATTTACTGCAAGTTGCCAAACAAGTATGTAACAGTTGGATGAAAAACCAACCGGGCTTTATTCAATGGGAGATACACAGCAATAAAAAAGGAACCTTTACCGATATTGTATATTGGCAAAATGAACAAGATGCCAAAAATGCAGAAAAGGACATGGCAAATATTCCAAATGCGAATGATTGGTATGGTTGTTATAAAGAGGGGAGTATCTCTAGCTGCAATTTAAAACAAATAGCTGAGTTCGTTTAAATAAGTATCAAATTTCTAAAGTTTGTTTACAGTTAATTTGGGCTGCTCGTCTAAGTTCAGATACCCTTGCCATACTGAAACCTGTGTTGAACTTGATGTAGTATCTGGAGCGAAGCCATACTCTTTTTTTTTCTGATAGATGCAGAGCAAGTAATTTCAATTCGTTCAGCGTCCTCTCAGAACTAGGCTATTTGTCCGTTGTTAGACAGTTAGCCCTAATGTTACTTATTATATTGATATTTAATTATTTAAATAGTTTTATAATTCAATATTTGAATTAAATACAAATTTTGTGATATAAAAAACGTGCCTTATTAAATTTTTTACTTCTAAACAGATAAGTAATTGTTACTTCGAGTAATCAGTTAAATTTTTAACATAACCATTAACCAATATGATTAAGCTGTTTAGCAATTTATTCACCCTTCTATTAGTATTGATTGTGCTTATCCTGGCATCGTGTGTGCAGTATTTACCTCAAGTTTCTCAAAACGAAAACAATGTTGAATATACACAATTTGGAAACCAAATAGATCATTCCTTGGTTTTTAGCCAATTTAACAACTAGCGATCAAACAACATTCGAAAAGATTGAAAACAAAACATGCATAGAGGTTTTGCAGATCATATGACCGCCGAATAATCAATTGTTCAAATATTTTCAATCCGATATATTTCTCGGTATAATTTTTTCCTTTTGGCAAATCGTCAAAAAAAATTAACATTTTTGATATTTTGATATTATGAATAAAAAATATGTTAATTATATTTGTTATATACTATTGCTGAATGTGGTAACGTTTAAAAGTCATAAATCATTATCCTCCACAATTTATGACAGTTGGCAAATGATGAAAGGGGCGAAAGATTTTTATATGATAAACGTCACCTGCGAAAGCATAGCAGCCTTAGAAAAACAAGCATCTGATTTGATAGTGTTTGATTTACTATTTAGTGAAACAATAAAATTAAGCTGAATCGAAATTGTAAGATTAAATTAAAACAGCACTCCCCTTAGGTACTACTGATAACTGTATAAGTAATATTATAATGTATCGCTCCTCTGGAGCTTAGCTATATCTATGTTTTTTTGCTACCAAGATTACGGTCCTACTAAGATTACGGTCCTACCAAGATTACGCTCCTCTGGAGCTTAGCTATATCTATGTTTTTTTGCTACCAAGATTACGCTCCTACCAAGATTACGGTCCTACCAAGATTACGCTCCTCTGGAGCTTGGCTATATCTATGTTTTTTTGCTACCAAGATTACGCTCCTTTGGAGCTTAGCATTGATTTACTTGTTTTTAATATTAGGATTTCACGTTTCTCTCGAAATTACCGGAAGCATCAGTAATTTATTATGTTATGATTTACTACGAAACTCAAGTTGCTTGTTGAAACGGGGCGAAGTTGGAAGCCTAACCCTGACAGCAGTGGTTATGCTGCCTGAAGGGTTGGCTTTGCAGCATAGCCGCAGCATTTGAACGGATGGCAGGCTGCGCGTTGATGTATATACCATAGGTTTCGTTTCTAAAAAAAATGAATGTTGCTAAGGATGTTAAATCTTTATATCTTCGTCAGCTTAAAAAAAGAGCAATGAATTTTCAGTTAACGGAAGAACACAAAATGATACAAAAGGCGGCGCGAGACTTTGCACAAAACGTGTGTAAACCTGGTGTAATTGAGCGCGATGATAAAATGGAAGTGGCTACGGAACAAATTAGCGAGTTGGGTAAGCTCGGTTTTTTGGGTATGATGGTTGACCCTAAATATGGCGGCGGCGGAATGGATACGACTTCGTACGTATTGGCGATGGAAGAAATTTCTAAGATTGATAATTCCGTATCAGTTTGTATGTCGGTGAACAATTCGTTAGTGTGTTGGGGTATAGAAACTTTCGGTACAGAAGAGCAGAAGCAACAATATTTAGTACCCTTGGCGAAAGGAGAAATGGTTGGTGCTTTTTGTTTAAGCGAACCAGAAGCCGGCAGCGATGCTACTATGCAAAGAACTTCAGCAGAAGATAAAGGCGATCACTATTTGTTGAACGGCACCAAAAATTGGATTACCAATGGCAAGCAAGCCGGTGTGTATTTGGTGATGGCACAAACCAATGCGGAAGCCGGGCATAGAGGCATCAATGCCTTTATAGTAGAAGCTGGCACGACTGGGGTGACCACCGGAGGGAAAGAACAAAAGTTGGGCATTCGCTCTTCTGATACTTGTTCGGTGATGTTTCAAGATGTGAAAGTACCTAAAGCCAACCGGATTGGGGAAGAGGGTTTTGGATTTAAGTTTGCCATGAAAACCTTATCGGGTGGTAGAATTGGCATAGCGGCGCAAGCTCTTGGAATTGCTTCTGGCGCATATGAGTTGGCATTGGCTTACTCCAAAGAACGCAAAGCGTTTGGTAAGGAAATTATGCATCATCAAGCCATACAGTTTAAGTTGGCAGATATGGCGATGGAAATTGAAGCGGCTCGTTTGCTGTGTTTAAAATCGGCATTTGATAAAGATCAACAGTTGGATTATGGACAATCTTCAGCGATGGCAAAATTGTTTTGTAGTGAAGTGGCTATGAAAACTACGGTGGAAGCGGTTCAAATTCATGGGGGCTATGGTTATGTGAAAGAATATCACGTGGAGCGTTTGATGCGTGACGCCAAAATTACGCAAATTTACGAGGGTACTTCGGAGGTGCAGCGCATTGTGATAGCGAGAGGTATTTTGAAGTAGGTGTTGTATATACTGGTTATGGCAAAATTTAGTACATTTGAGTATGAAAATTGATGGTCTGTATATAAAAGATTTTCAACAGTTTAAAGATTTTAGTTTAGATCTAACTTATCCTAAGGGGCATCAAAAAGAAGGTATGCCCTTAGATAAAATATGTATTATTGGGCAAAGTGCTACAGGCAAAACAACCTTGCTTAAAAAAATGATTAATGATAAAGTGAAATCGATAGAAGATCATTTTAAAAGTAGCTATGAAAATATCAGTAAAAATTCATCCGAATTTCCTGAAATATTATTTTTTCCGGCAAGTGATTCAATTGCTCCAACCATTCCTTTAAAAGGAACTATTGTTAATAAAATTAGAGTAAAAGAAATATGGGATTCTTTTAAAAAATTGATAAGAACCCATAAAGAAAATGAAGTTAAGCAACGAGTCAATTTTTCTAAGGAATTGGAGAAAGTTAGTGATACTCGTTTAGTTCAACTGGAGCTCGATAAGCTGCAAAAAGAACTTAAAAAAAATAAAAGTCCGCTTAAAAAAATTGCTGAAAAATTTGATCCGATATTAAAAAATCTAAACGTAAAGATTAAGACCGAATTTGAATTCGAGTCTTATGAAAATTTAGAGTTTTTGGAAATTGAAACCTTAGATCAAAAAGCCATTCCTCAAAATTCATGGAGTTCTGGAGTTTTTAAAATGATCTATAAGTTTATTCCGCTATTTGTGTTGGAGCCTAAAAATACCATCATACTCATTGATGAGCCTGAAAACAGTTTGTATCCGGATATTCAAAATCAGCTAATAGACTTTTATAAAAGTTTTACCGTAAATTGTCAATTTGTTTACGCAACTCATTCTCCTTTAATAGCCTCTAATTTTGAACCATGGGAAGTTGTAGAGTTAAAATATAATGATAACGGCACCGTGTTTAGAGAACCTTATTTTAGAGGGAAAAACCATGTTGATCATTATTATATTAATCCCAAGTATTTGAGGTATGATGAAATTTTAACAAAAGTTTTTGATTTAGAAACTGACAGTAATGATGATCGCACCTCAAAGCTCATGGAATTTTCTACACTTAAAGATAGCGTGATGAAAATGAAAGAAGAAGGAGCTTCAAAAGAAGTATTGAAAGAAAAAGTGGATGAATTGAAGAAAATACATACTTTGTGGTAAGAAAAGCAACATTAACAGACATCGACCAACTCAGTAACTTATTCGATCAATACCGGGTTTTTTATCGAAAAGCATCTGACTTGGAAGCGGCTAAACAATTTTTGACTGCTCGTATAGAGCGAAACGAATCAATAATATATGTAGCCTGTAACAAGGAAGAAACCTTAACGGGCTTTGTACAATTATACCCACTTTTTTCCTCAACCCGAATGCAGCGTTTGTGGATATTAAATGATTTATTTGTAGCAAAGGCTTATAGAAGACAAGGCTACTCAATTGCCTTAATTGATGCTGCCAAAAGATTATGTAAAGAAAGTGGATCGTGTGGTATGTTTTTAGAAACTGAAAAAGCAAATGTAGAAGGTAAGCATCTTTACCCTAAAACCGGTTTTCAGCTAGATGAAAGTCATTATTATTATTTTTGGGATTGTTAATTTTATAATTGTGGTATGAAAATATTTTGTATTGGTAGAAATTATGTGGATCATGCTAAAGAGTTAAAAAATCCGGTGCCCAAACAGCCCTTGGTTTTTATGAAACCCATTACGGCTTTGTTGAAGGATAATAAACCTTTTTATTATCCTGATTTTAGTAAAGAAATTCATTTTGAAGCCGAATTAGTGATAAAAATGAGCCGCCATGCCAAACACGTTGACGTAAAGTTTGCGCATAAATATTTTGATGAAATAGCGGTTGGTATTGATTTTACGGCAAGAGATCTACAAAACGCCTTGAAGGCAAAAGGACATCCATGGGAAATAGCGAAAGGCTTTGACGGCAGTGCGCCCATCAGCCAATTTGTTCCTTTGAATTCTTTAAAAAATACTGAAAACATTAATTTTAGTTTAAAACAAAATGGAGAAGAAAAACAAAATGGCTTTAGCCAAGATTTGATTTTCAATTTCAGTTATCTCATCCATCATATTTCAAAATATATTTTATTACAGAAAGGAGATTATATTTTTACCGGTACACCTGCAGGCGTAGGTCCGGTTAGTATTGGCGATGAGTTGGAATTGTTTTTAGAAGATGAGTTGATGTTGACCTGTGCTGTGAAGTAAGGGATAATGACTTCATTCCTCCAACTCTTCAATCACCCAAATTTCGTTCCCTTCTAAATCGGCAATAGCACCATATTTGAAATTGTATTTTTCTTGATAGGAGGGACCAAATTTTACTTTCCCTCCATTGGCTTTTATTTTTTCAAAAAGTGTTTTCATATCTTTTACGGTAATTTGTAACAGGGTAGAATTATTTCTAAGTTTCGCAGGTTGATGTTCCATTTCTTTTGCTGGTGTCAACCCAACAATAACAAGGTTATCGTGACCAAGCTCTACATAATTATAAGCACCACTTTCTTTTAGTAGTTCTTTTAAGTCAAATGTATTTTTGTACCAATTGACCTGCCCTTCAAAATCATCACACATCACTACAACATTTAATAATCTGACTTCCATACGTTATAGTTGCTTTAAGATTTCCTCAATTTCTTTCAACTCATTTTCTTTCTCCAAAACTTCTGGGTTAGCCGCACGTTGCAGACAATCTTCAATAGAACAACGTTGACAAGTAGTGTGTACTTTTTGGGTACTCAGTTTATCATCACTTAAAAATTGAATAGTGTTGCGCAAATGTGCATCTACTTTTAAACCAATATTTACACTAGTTCCCTCTTTTGGGTTTTGATGATTTTTTTTCGCAACCGACCAAAGTAAATACTGATTATCTGAATTATGATAATCTGAAATTTGTCCGTTCGCTACTAAGGCATTTTCTTCTTTTTTCACCCGCACCTTTTTAAGCACTTCAATAGAAACCCAACGACGACAATATTTTTCGTCGTTGTAATTGGCATAAGGGGCATGTAAGCGGTTTAAATGAAGTTCTTTGGTAATGGAAAAAACTTTCAGATCACTGCTACTGTGTAAACGCAAGAAAAACAAATCATTAATATTAAAATGTTCTGGTAAGATGTTGGTTAATCTCTGAAAAAACATTTCGGGTGTGGCTTTGTATTTTTTAAGGAGATCTAATAGATAATTGGGTTGCCATGTTGCTTTGCTAAACAACGTCTTCAAGTCTTTAATCAAATTACTTTCGTCAATTAGTAAGGCACCGGCAAAATACGAGGCTTTAAAGTTGTTCAATAATTTTTCGTAATTGCTGATTTGTATAATTCGAGTCTCATAATGTCTTTCCGTTAAGTTTAAATAAACAAAGCCAATTTCTCGAGCTAACAAAAAACATATTTGAGCATCATTTAATTCTCCATTTAAAAAAAGCGTGTTTTGTTTTACATTATAAAAAGAACGAATTTCACGTAATTCCTTGTGTTGGTTAATCTTTTCAATATCCACATTAACCTTCCTAATTTTTTTTAAAAGCCTTAGCAATTGAGCTTGTTTTAAAATAGTACCCGTTTTTACTTTATGCTCTTTTTTAAATTGAATAACCGCTTCTTCTAACGCTTTAAAATAATTATTATGAATATTTTGGTAAGATGATAAGGCACTCAAATAAAAATCATCTAAACTAATATGATGACTTCTGATCACTTTTTCGATGGTACTTACAAAAGCATTTAATCGCTCAGGGGCGTACAAAAACAGTTCAATGAGTTTATCGCGCTCCAAGCCAAAATTCTCTAAAGGAAATACTTTAAAAATGTCAGATTTAATCAAATCCAAAATGGGCTGCAAAGTCCGGTTCGATTTTAAGCTCACCAAATCATCATAATCTACCTCCAACACCTCCGATAGTTTCATTATTTTATCAGCCTTCGGATATTTCTTTCCCTTCTCAATTTCGTGTAAATACGAAAGTCCGATACCAGAAATTTCAGACAATTCTTTATAAGATAACTCCTTTTGGTTGCGCAGGTATTTAATTTTTAATCCGAAGATTAGTTTTATGAGATTTTGGTCATTGATCATACAATGAGCAAAAATAAACAAATTCATATCTTTAAACATCTTTTACGAAAATTTCGCTAAAAAGCAGATATGCATTTACGATTTCACTTTTTCATTACCCTTTCCAATTGCTCCATTATTTCAATAAACTCAAACTTCTCTCTTAAACCATCCATACTATCATCGGTTTTCAACCATTCCAAAGCATCGAAACCTAAGGCAATGGCTTTTTTAAGATAGGTAATTGATTGTTGCACTCAATGCCGTTATTTGTTCATAGTTTTTTCCTTTAGCTGCCAATAATTTTTTAAGCTCTCTTTTCTTTTCTTCCAAAGCTAAATCAGCAGAAGTTTTTATAATGTTGTAATAGCGTTTCGCCACCAAATCTCTTTCGCCTAAAGGACAAACTATAATTTCAAATTCATCGCCGGCAATAGCGGGTATACGACATAGTTCCACTTCTTTATCATTCACTACTTCTATTGCCTTTCCAAATTGATCTTCCGCTCCTATTTCAAGGTCGACCTGGTGTCCGTCTCTTTCGGCAGGAAAAACCAATTCGAAAGAACCCTTGGAAGTGGTGTATTGAACATTGGCATGCTATATTCCAACACCCTTTACCTCGCCCGAAATTTTTACGCCCACAGCAGGTTGTTTGCTACTGATTAGATAAAGGACTTACCACGCAGGGTATTGTTATGTTGGGCGTAGGTGTTGCAAAAAACAAGGCGAGCAACAATGGGTAGAAAATGTTTTAATTTCATTTTGTTGAGATTTTTTGATTTAAGAATTTTAATGACCACTGCCGTCATCGCAGAATTCCGTGTAGTGAAGCGAAACGGAATATCAGCGATCTCGCCCAAATTTTAACACAAGCTGTTTTGATTTTTGGGAGAGATGCATGATAATCTATTCCGCAAGCTCCTCAGATTTCATCAATAGCTTACAAATTTGCAAAAAAGTACCACTATTCTTTTCATTATATATTAGTATATTTTAAAATCAAGATTTACCATTAATCAGCTAATTTTGACACTAAAATAATTGCTAAGCCAATATTTTCAACTTCAAATTGACAGGACTACTTTATTAAATGTTGAATGGTTGGTTTGGGAGGATGAATGGTTTGGGTTTCTTATTTTGATTTGCAAGATTATTGACTTAAATTTGAAGGAAGTCAAAAAGCTAAAATAAAATTTTATATGAGTGCATTAGAAACCAAGAGCCATATTGTAGACTTAATTGAATCAATTGATGATGATATTGTTTTAACGGAGTTGAAAAATTTGGTTAATGACTTTGTAGGACACTGGATAAAGGATACAGATTATTGGGATGAATTAGGGACTCAGGAAAAAAGTCAGCTAATAATAGCTATTGAAGAAAGTAAAGATGAATCTAATCATGTTACGCATATAGACGTGATGAAGAAATACGCAAAATGGCTCGGCAAATAATTTGGAACAAAAAAGCGGCTATAAAATTTGATGAAATTGTAAGCTATCTCGAAACTGAATTGTCAGAAAAAGCGGCAATGGAATTTGTGAAAAATGTAGATGGCTTAATTGAAAAATTGACTAAGTATCCGGAAATAGGAAGACGGACAAAAAACAAAAAGACGATCAGACAATACCGAATAGATAAATATAAAAAATTGTATTATCGTCAGCAGGGTAAAAGCTTAGTAATTGTTTATATTTTTGATGATTGCCAAAATCCTGCTTCTAATCCATTTAAAAATTTTTAGTTTAATCTCAAAACGCCTGACTCTGCATAAAATGGCTACCTGTCTAAGGCGGAGCACAAGTGAATTTCAATCGACGCATATAAAGAAGATACTGCGCATTCAAAGTTGCCTAGTGAATCGTAGCATGACAGTTTTGGGTAGCTAAACCATCACGCTGCGAAACTTGTGCTGAACTTGATTCAGTATCTGAAGGGGAGTGGAATTATTTGTGCAATATCTGCCTTGTTTGCTACTGTTTGGACTTTGACGGTTAGCCCGTAAAATGAACTGCACATCAAATCAGAAGTCTGTTGTATGATTTCGCGAAACCTCTCTCTTCGGTTGTAGTGACAAGCACTGTGTTCTTTCAAGCAAAGGGAGAAATCTTCCTATCAAAAACAGTTAAAGTCAAATCTTTAATTAACAGCTATTAAATATAAAACTGTGCCTTTTCATTTTGGGCAGTAAAGTCTGCTTGTTAACAGTTTACATAGCATTTGCTCCCTCCCATAACTTAAATTTCTATTGATTTCAGTCACCTATCTTACAAAACAGAAACAACCCTAAAAAAGAATATAAATTATTTAGCGAAAATTCCGCTAAATACAGAAAAATAGTTTTATGTTTGCGCAGTCATTAAAATGGATGAGTTGACTACCATGGAAATTATAGAGCAAAATACATACACCACAATAGAATCTGTGAAAATTACCGGTGCTTTTAATCCGGAATATACCGAAATACTGACCGATGAGGCTTTGCAATTTATTAAAGCATTGCATCAACAATTTAATGAAAAAAGATTAGAGCTTTTAGAAAATAGAAAAGCTACACAGCAATATTTAGATGATGGCAATTTGCCTGATTTCTTAGCAGCAACTAAAAACATTAGAGAAAGTGAATGGACGGTTGCGCCTTTACCCAAAGATTTGTTGGACAGACGAGTTGAAATTACCGGACCGGTTGACCGGAAAATGGTGATTAATGCCTTGAATTCTGGTGCTAAAATTTTTATGGCTGATTTTGAAGACAGCAATGCACCTTCGTGGGATAATAACATGCAAGGACAGATCAACTTAAGAGATGCGATTAATAAAACCATTACTTTTTACAATGTGGCAAAAGATAAAAACTATGCCTTAAATGATGAAGTGGCAACTTTAATGGTTCGTCCAAGAGGTTGGCATTTGGAGGAGAAACACCTTACTATTGATGGTGAAAAAGTAAGTGGCGGATTGTTAGATTTTGGTTTGTATTTTTTTCATAATGCAAAAACTTTATTAGCAAATGGTTCTGGTCCCTATTTTTATTTGCCAAAATTAGAGCATTATACCGAAGCACGTTTATGGAATGAGGTCTTTGTTTTTGCCCAGGATTATATGAATATTCCCCAGCAAACCATCAAAGCTACGGTACTTATCGAAACTATATTAGCCAGCTTTCAACTGCATGAAATTTTATATGAATTGAAAGATCATTCAGCAGGTTTTAATTGTGGTAGGTGGGATTACATTTTCAGCTTTATAAAACGGTTTAGAAACAGAGCAGGTTTTGTTTTTCCGGATAGAGCTTTAGTTGGAATGACTGCTCCTTGTATGAAGGCATATTCGCAATTGGTCATCCAAACTTGCCATAAACGAGGGGTACATGCTATGGGTGGCATGGCAGCTCAAATTCCTATAAAAAATGATGAAGCAGCTAATCAAAAAGCAATTGAAAAAGTTCGGGCAGATAAGTTAAGAGAAGTAAAAGATGGACACGATGGAACTTGGGTGGCACATCCGGGATTGGTGAAAGTAGCAATGGATATTTTTGACGAGCACATGCCTAAGGCAAATCAGATTGAAAATTTAAGAACTGATGTTCATATTGCTGCAAGCGATTTGATAGAAGTTCCAAAAGGTAGTGTTAGCAAAGCCGGGCTTCAACAAAATATTAATGTAGGCATTTTATACATAGAAAGTTGGTTGCGTGGAAATGGCGCAGCAGCTATTCATCATTTAATGGAAGATGCCGCAACTGCCGAAATTAGCAGAACGCAAGTTTGGCAATGGTTACACAAGGGAGTCACTTTAGAAGATGGAACCAAAGTAACAAAAGCCTTAGTCTACCAAATGATTGAAGAGGAAATTCCTATCATCAAAAATTATGTAGGTGAGCAAAATTATACTGAGGGGAAGTTTGAAAAAGCCATTGACTTGTTTACACAGTTAGTTGAGCAAGAAAATTACGAAGAATTTTTAACCATACCAGCATATGAATACTTATAGAATGGTTTGGTGGCAATATCAAAAGGTTCAGGTTAACACGACGGAGCGAGCTAGGCAATATAGCCCCGATGGGAGCGGTATCCTTTCCCGTCGCGAAGTGCGGGAAAGATTTAGCGGACAGCGGGACCCAAAGTATTTACGAGAAAAACTGTTTCGCTTCAAAAAAAATTATAAATAATAATAAAATTAATAAATCATAAAATATTAAAAATATGAATAATCGAGTAACAAGAAAAGATTTAAGAAGCACCGAGTATAATGGATTTTTAAGTGATCGAATGGATCCGGCTTCTAAATTACAGGCAGAAGCTCGTATGGAACCTTTGCCAAAGGTGCGGACTATTGCGCTTAACCGCGGCAATGCCCCTCATTTAGTTGTTGGAAATAGAAGAATAAAAAAGTAACTGTATAAACCTGTTTAAAAATGGAACAAAATTATAATACTGCCATAGACGTTATACGCAATTTGAAGGCAACATACGGAGATTCCTGGACAACAATAAGTGCTAAAAATGCAGCACGGATGGCGGTTCAAAATCAATTTAAAACTGGATTGGATATTGCCAGATACACTGCCGCTATTATGCGAAAAGATATGGCTGAGTATGATGCCGATTCGTCAAAATATACCCAATCGTTGGGTTGCTGGCACGGTTTTGTGGCACAGCAAAAAATGATTTCGGTGAAAAAGCATCATGGTACAACCAATAAAAAATATTTGTATTTATCGGGTTGGATGGTTGCGGCTTTGCGGTCGGAATTAGGTCCATTGCCAGATCAATCGATGCATGAAAAAACGGCTGTTCCCAAATTAATAGAGGAGATCTATACCTTTCTTCGACAGGCGGATGCAGTGGAGTTGAATGATTTGTTTCGTCGTTTAGATGCCGGCGAAGATGTACAAGCCGATATTGATAATTTTGAAACCCACGTGGTTCCGATTATTGCTGATATTGATGCCGGTTTTGGCAATGAAGAAGCCACTTACTTGTTGGCTAAAAAAATGATTCAGGCAGGTGCTTGTGCCTTACAAATTGAAAACCAGGTTTCAGATGCTAAGCAATGTGGTCACCAAGATGGTAAAGTAACCGTACCTCATGAAGATTTTATTGCTAAACTTCATGCCTTGCGTTATGCGTTTTTAGAGTTAGGCGTAGAAGATGGAATTATTGTGGCACGTACTGATTCGGAAGGTGCTGGCTTAACGCAAAAATTACCGGTTAGTGTTAAAGAAGGCGATTTGGCATCGCAATATATTGATTTTGTAGATGCTGAAGAAGTGGCGATTGAAGAGGTTAAAGAAAATGATGTGTTATTAAAGCGCCATGGAAAATTAGTTCGTCCGAAACGCATGCCCAATGGTTTATACAAATTTAAAGAAGGTTCTAATATAGATCGTGTTGTGCTTGATTGTGTAACCAGTTTACAAAATGGAGCCGATTTATTGTGGATAGAAACCCCAACGCCACACATTGGTCAGATTGCGCATATGGTAAATCGCATTAAAGAGCAAGTACCACATGCTAAATTGGTATATAATAATTCGCCATCTTTTAATTGGACGCTTAACTTTAGACAACAAGCCTTTGATGCCATGTTAGAGGCTGGTGAGGATATATCTGCCTACAATAGAAGTGAGTTGATGCATGCCAAATACGATGATACTGAATTGTCGAAAAAGGCAGATGAAATGATCCGAACATTTCAGGTAGATGCCGCTCGCGATGCTGGTATTTTTCATCACTTAATTACTTTGCCCACTTATCATACCACCGCCTTACATATGAGCGATTTAACTGAAGGCTACTTTGGCGAGATGGGCATGCTGGCTTATGTGCAAGGGGTTCAACGGCAAGAAATTCGCAAGGGCGTTTCTTGTGTAAAACATCAACGTATGGCAGGTTCTGATTTGGGTGATGACCATAAAACCTTCTTTGCCGGCGATAAAGCTTTAAAAGCCGGAGGTGCTAAAAATACCAGTAATCAGTTTGACAGTAATGAAATTGTTGTAAAAGAAAAATTGGAAATAGCTACTAGCCTAGTTTAAATAATAAACAGACCATCAAACAAATTCTCGAAGAGGCTTGGCTGCAAGGTTGGGTCTCTTTTTTTTACTCGCTGTATCCAATATAAACACACCTTCAACTCCGTTTATGGAAGCTTTAAAATAAATGACCGATGCAGGATTTTTTTAGTTCCACAGCCTTAAATTGGTGTTCTTTAACTAGATATTTATTCAAATCCATTTTTTTTTATACAAAATTGAGATTTTTACTGGAAATACGAAAAATTTCAAATTTACTTGAAACTACATTTTTAATTTCAACTCATTTATGTTTATGTGTATTTTGGGAATGGGTTGCTTAATTTTACTTAAAAAAAAGGACTAACCCAACGTTGACCCACAATAATGCTTCTTCAAGTGCGAAGACTCCTTTCTTTTAACTGTCTCATTAGCTCATTTTAACAAAAAAAGTAAAATGCTTCAAAGTATGGTTTATTGTATATACCTTTGATAAAATGAATGTTTTAAGTTGAAACTTTAACGATACAGCAAACTGACCAAAAGCATTAAAGTGGCTGTTGGATTTAGAAGAACTCAACCAAAAGTTATCTGACAAATACACTAGCAAACTATCTTTTAATAGCATGAACAATATAATTAATTAAATAAATATTAAAATTGATAGGATGAAAATTTTTCAGACTGTACTTATGCATTTAATCACTATATCGGTTTATGGTCAGCTCGACCTTAAGACGGATTTAATTTCTACTATTGCTAATAGGCCTAACATTGAAACGGAACTGCTTATCAGCGAAAATTACAGTGTGAGTGTTGCTGGATTTGTAGACCTTGGTAACGTATTTCTTGATAAAGATGTAATAAAATCAGGTTATCGCTTTATGTTTATTGGACGACATTATTTTCAACCCTCGATAGAAGGTGATAAATGGTATGCTGGATTGTATACTGGAATGCGTAAAAAAGAATACCGTGAATTTTTTTCAAACATTGATTTTGGTTACTACTTCAAACAATTTTTTATAGGAGGCAACATTGGTCATAAATGGTTATTTAACAATAATGTTATTTTGGAAACAGACTTATTTTTGGGTAAAACTTTTAGTCCGGGCTCTGTGTATAACGACCCCATTGCAGCAGAAACAGGCAGAATATTTGACATGAATTCTGATGCCGATATTTGGCTTCGAGTATCTTTAGGATACAGGTTTGTTAAAAATTGATTGCTTATTCTGGTTTTTTAAATGAACAAAGTATACCCTTAAATTAAATTAGGAATTCAAGAACCTATGTTATTTTTGCTCTTTCTTGAATAACTATTTAAAATTATATCAATGAAGTGTTTCATCATTTTCCTACTTTTTTGTTCACCACTTATTTGCCGCGCACAAAATCAAATTTTAGTAGATGGTCTATTTGAGGAATGGAAAGACTTACCAGTAACCTATACCGATGCAGAAGGCGATGCTGATTTATCTGGGATAGATTTTGGGCTACTGAAAGTTTATAACAACGTACATTATATTTTTTTTCTATTAGAGACCGGCACCGAAATTAATCTTCAAGATTTGAATGATGTTACTATTTATCTTGATACAGATAATAATGCCGATACAGGATTTTCCATTAATGAAATTGGTGCTGAAATAAGCTATAATTTTGGCAGTCGTAGTGGTATTTTTTTTAGATCAAGTAATTCGTATGAGATTTTTCATCAAGATATAGGATTGATTACTGCTCCAACGGTAACATCCAACCAGTTTGAAATTGCCATCAAACGAAATACCACTTTATCAGGATTTCAAGTTTTTAGAAATGATGACATCAAAATAGTTTTTAAAGATAATAAGACAAATGGAGATATCATGCCAGCTCCAAATGAAGTAATTCAATATACCTTTACATCAAATAGCGCTGAACCGCTTCCTGCTTATTCTATTCAGAAACTTAGTGATTCTGATTTAAGAATAGTCTCTTACAACGTACTATCCAATGGTTTTTTTGATTCAAGTAGAATACCAGCCTTTACAAGAATATTTCAAGCAATTCAACCAGACATTATTGGGTTTCAGGAGATTTACGAATTTACATCTGAACAAGTTGCAAATCAACTGGAATCGATCTTACCTTCTTCCAATTACCAACAGTGGTATAACGCCAAAGAAGGACCAGATTGTCATGCTATTAGTAGATACCCCATTTTGGAAAGTGCACTAATTTCTGGCAATGGTGCTTTTTTGTTAGACGTACCAAATGTTGAAACAGAAATGTTGTTGATTGTTGCACATCCACCCTGCTGTGCAAATAATGTTGACAGGCAAATGGAAGTGGATGCCATGATGAAGTTTTTAAGAGAAGCAAAGAATGGTCATGGACCTATCCCAATTAAATCGGGTACACCAATTGTTATTGTAGGAGATATGAATTTAGTTGGTGATCATCGTCAATTAGAGACCTTGCTTTCTGGAGATATTTATGATGAATCTAATTATGGAACTGATTTCAATCCTGATTGGGATGGCAATCATTTATTAGATAGCCATCCATATATTACCAATGCTCCATTTTCTTATACTTGGTATGATGAAGGCAGTAGCTTTAGTCCAGGCAAATTAGATTATATTATTTACAGTGGTTCAAATTTAATGCTTCAAAATAGCTATTCATTATTTACACCATTTTTACCAGAAGATAGCCTCCATGCATTTAATTTGTCAACCGATGATGTTCTCTTCGCCTCCGATCATCTTCCCATTGTTGCCGATTTTCAATTTAAAAACTTGACTGCCATCAATGATGCAACTTCAAATCAATATTATAGTAATCTAACAGTACATCCCAATCCATCCTTTGAAATGATCACAATTTCTTTCAGCCTACCTCAAGCGGATTTTATTCACCTTCAATTGATCAATCAAATGGGTAATGCCTTAACTATTTTTCCTCAAAAAAACTCGACCTACGGCGCACATCAATTGAAATTTAACACCTCCAACCTTCTCTCAGGAGTATATTATCTTCAATTAACAACTTCTGCATTCATTGACATCAACAAAATTATTATTTATAAATAAATAGGAGATTTGGGTATTATTTCCAGTTAGCCAGCTATGTTCGTTCCACTTTATGTTTCTTTAGAAGGCTTACCGATAGGTATACAATTTTATGGTAAGATGTGTGATGAGCTTACCTTGCTTGGTTTGGCAAGTCAATTGGAAAAGGCAGGCTTGTTTAAGAGTGATGTGCTGCTAATTTGAACTGAATAATACCAATTTGATTATAAAAAGTGACACTAAAATTTCGAATTTATTTTGGTGAGATTCAAACGCAGTCATAGCCAGCGGCTACGGCGAGTATTTTTAACGAAAATATCGCCAATAATAAAACGAAATTTGTGTTACATTTTATGGTCAATTTGGTGTAAGAACAGTTTACTTAATAACAATTTCATCCACAAAAATCCAGGTCTTACCCTCATGAGCATGCCCAATATGCCACTCCGGTAAATCACCAATTGTTTTGGCTTTAATTTTTAGGTATCTTATTTTTTTAGAGAATTGATTGGCTTGAACTTGTAAAATTTGAGGTTCATCATCAGCTTCTGGAAGATAAGTATAGGTGCTTTCTTCAAGTGCTTGCCATTGCACACCATCTTTAGAAGTCCAAAATTCTA
The DNA here is from genome assembly GCA_938023075.1 of uncultured Chitinophagales bacterium. Classification (GTDB taxonomy): domain Bacteria; phylum Bacteroidota; class Bacteroidia; order Chitinophagales; family JAHDHT01; genus CALHDG01. Next base: position 9,942 of record CALHDG010000006.1, on the reverse strand, counting down.
CTTGATTAGGATAAAAAATCCAACTGCGCTGATCTTGTAAAAAACCAATAGAAACCTGTTTTATTTTTTGCCGTTTGCCCAAATCAACGGTCGCTATTAAATCGGTATCATAATAACCTTGCCATGTTCCCGATCGATAATCTAATGTTCCTCGCATTCCATTAATTAAAGCTTCATCGCCACCACCATTGTAGCGATTGGCATAGTCACTTTCTAATTGAATACTTAAATTGGTATTGATCAGATGAAAATCAGTTGAAATAACCGGACTTTTTTCATCACCCAATTGCGCATAAGTTTGCAAAGTCACAGGTTCGGTAATTGAAAACGGATGGTCATATTTTTTGAAATCTCCATCACCTAAGGAATAATAAATATCAGCTTCAGCTAAGGTATTTTCTAAAACTAAAGTGGTTTTTTCCTTAAAGGCTATATCGCCTTTTGCAATGTAAGGGGCAGGTACAATCAAATGTTTTGTAATTTCGGTAGATGGGATATGTGCATCTTGAGTTCCCCAATCAGAAGGCGTATCCGTCATAGTAAAAGTGAGTTGTCCTCCTTTCATAATGTCTTCATGTTTTAAGTAAGAAAAAGGATAAGCCTGATCATTCAATTTGGCAGATTCGATATAAATATTTTCTTCATTCAATTGATAGGCTTCAATTACAAACTGTTTACCGTTTTCTAAATGAATAGTCGCTTTATCAAAAAGTGGCTTACCGATAATATAAGTGTTGTAGCCTGGTGTAACCGGATAAAAACCCAAACTGCTCAACACATACCATGCACTCATTTGTCCGCAATCTTCATTCCCCGAAATACCGTCTGGTGCATTGCTATACATGGTAGTCAAAATTTCGTGCACTTTTTCCTGGGTTTTATGTGGTATGTTGATGAAGTTATATAAGTAGGCAATATGGTGACTGGGTTCGTTGCCGTGTGCATATTGACCAATCAGTCCGGTTACATCAACCTGATTGGCACCGGTAGTTTGACTGCTGGCATTAAACAGATCATCTAACTGCTTTTCTAAAATGTTTTTACCGCCTAACAAATCAATAAATCCACTAACATCTTGCGGAACATAAAAACTATATTGCCATGCGTTGGCTTCAGTATAATTAAAATTCACTTCAAAAGGATCAAAAGGTTGAAACCAGGTATTGCGAATTCTTCCACGCATAAAATTGCTTGACGGATCGAACACATTTTTATAATATTGAGCCCGTTGGGTAAAAATTTTTACCTCCGCTGCTTTATTCAAAGCCTTTGCCATTTGTGCTATTGTCCAATCATCATAAGCATATTCTAAAGTTTTTGAAACCGATTCACCCTCTTGTTCTACTGGAATATAACCCATTGTTTTATACGATTTCAAACCCAATTTATCTTGATTGGCACTATGTTTCATCGCTTCAAAAGCTTTTAAGGCATCATAATCTTGAATCCCTTTTAAATAGGCATCGGCAATAACGGGCACGGCGTGATAACCAATCATACAATGGGTATAGCAAGCAGACAAATCCCAAATAGGCATAATGCCGCCTTCCTCATATTTAGCGATAAAGGTATTGATGAAATCGTTGGTTCGATCCTGTTCAATAATAGTATATAAGGGATGTGCTGCGCGATACGTATCCCATAATGAAAAAACGGTATAGTAATCAAACTCATTAGTTTGATGAATATTCAAATCCATCCCCCGGTATCGACCATCTACATCCTGATAAATATTGGGTGCTAACATGGTATGATATAGCGCGGTGTAAAAGTTCACTTTATAATCGTAGTTATTGGTTTCAATTACAATTTTTTGCATTTGATTTTCCCAAGCAGTTTCCGCTTGTTGTTTAATGTCAGCAAAAGATTGGTTGCCGATCTCATTTGTTAAATTCAATTTTGCTCCTTCTTTATCTACTGCCGAAATACCAATTCTGATAAACAAAGATTCGCTATTGGTTGCGTCAAATTCAAAAGCCATTTTTTGTCCATTGTCCGTTTGTTCTTTTTGTATAAAAGGTTTTGAAAATTCAATATGATAATACAACAGTTGCTTTTCAGCCCATGCCTTCGAGTGCCTGTAACCATTTACAGTAGAATCCGATAACAAATTAATTTGATGATCTAAAACTGCATCCCGATGTTCTAAATCTAATATGACGATTTGTTTTTCGCCTTTAGGAAAAGTATACTGATGAATGCCTGCCCTTTGAGTTACTGTTAGTGCAACCTGTATGTTGGTTGAATCCAATAATACTTCATAATAACCAGGAGAAGCGATTTCATTTTTGTGCGAAAAATGAGCCCGGTATCCTTTTTCCCCATTCGCACCATTGTTAAAGATTACTTTGTTGGTTGGCATTAATAAAATATCACCATAATCAGAAACACCGGTACCACTCAAATGCGTATGTGAAAAACCATAGATATAATTGTCGCTGTAATGATAGCCCGAACAGCCATCCCAACCTTCTAAACGGGTATCTGGGCTTAACTGCATCATACCAAAAGGCATAGTTGCGCCGGGGTATGTATGTCCATGCCCGCCTGTGCCAATAAAAGGATTGACGTATTGAATAAGGGAATCGTTACTTTTGTGCGCTGTTTGTATGGTATCATGGTTTTGTGCTGATGCGTTTATAGAAATCAGTAGGGATAAGATAAATAGTTGACCATAAAATGTTAGAAATGGAGCTATATATTTCATTAGAATCATAAATGCAAAATAGTCAAATTTTAGAGTTAATCCAATTGTTAAGTATTGTACAAGCATCTAAATATTAAATGAATAATACGAAACATGACTTTGTGCATAACTCCATTTGCAAAAACAAAAGCATCCCATTAAATTACTCGATTATCAAATCAAAATAAATTTACTTTGGTCAATTTTAACCAATCTTTTAACGAAGCGATTAACAAGCTGAATGCACAGCAACAAGAAGCAGTCCGGCATTTAGAAGGTCCGGTTTTGGTAGTTGCCGGACCGGGTACCGGCAAAACACAAATACTCGCTGCTCGTATTGGCACTATTTTGCAACAAACCGATACCGGACCAGAAAACATTTTGGCATTAACTTTTACGGATGCCGGAACTATCGCCATGCGCAAACGCTTAATTGAGTTTATTGGTCCGGAGGCTTATAAAATTAACATCAATACGTTTCATGCTTTTAGTAATAATATCATACAAGAACATCCTTATCTATTTGCCAAAGGTGCTTTAGAACCGATTTCTGATTTGGAGGAAATGAAATTGTTAGAGAAACTGATTATGGCTTTTCCAGCAGGGCATCCTTTAAAAAAGTGGAAAGGTGATAATGTGTATGATCGAAGAAAATTGAAGGGCTTGTTTGATACCATGAAAAAAGAAATGTGGCAACCCGATTGGCTAATCAAGAAGATTAACCAATGGATTGAAGATGAAAAATTGAACGATAAATACATCTACCAACGTAAATATAAAGACAAAAAGAAGGGTGATTTAAAAGAAGGTCAGTACGAAAAAGAAGTATTAAAACCGATGCGTTTGTTGAAATCGGCAGTGGCTGAATATCCAACTTATCAAAATATGATGAAAGAGATTGGACGCTATGATTACAATGATATGATCAGATGGGTATTGGATAAATTTGAAGATGAAGAACACCAGGATTTACTACGCGATTATCAGGAACAATATCATTATATTTTAGTAGATGAATATCAAGATACGAATGGAACGCAGAATCAATTACTCTATCATTTAATCAGTTATTGGGATGAACCCAATGTGTTTGTGGTGGGCGATGATGACCAATCCATCTATCGTTTTCAGGGAGCGAACGTGGCGAATATTACCGAGTTTAGCCAAAAGTATAGCCAACATTTAAAGGTAATTGAACTGTTAGAAAATTACCGCTCTACCCAACAAGTGTTAGATGCGGCTCATCATTTAATTAGCTTTAATAACGAACGCTTGGTGAATGAACTAGCGCATCTTACTAAAAATTTAAATGCCGCTTTAAGAAAAAGTGAATTGGCTCCGCAGGTTAGAATCTATCAAAATCAAGCACAGCAATCGTACCATATTGCTACCGAAATAGAAGATCTATTGAACCAAAAAAAGCCTTTACATGAAGTTGCCATCATCTACAGCAAACACAAATACGCTGAAGATATTATGCAGTATTTTGATGTAAAAGAAATTCCCTATCAGGTAAAGTTGCGGTATAATGTGTTGGAGTCTGTGTTTATTAATAATCTTTTAAATATTCTAATTTATGTTAATGAAGAAGGCACACGACCTCATAGTCGCGAAGATTTGTTGTTTGAAATGATGCATTATCCGTGGTTTGGAATTCATTCCTTAACTACCGCTTCCATTGCTTACAAAATGCGACATAAGCGCAAAGGTTTTTGGCGGGAAATTGTTTCTACCCACGGTTTAGATCAACAACCGGATATTTTTAATGTTGGAAAAACCGAACAATTAGCCAAAGTAAGAAAGCTAAGTACCTTTATTGAAAAATGGATACCCGATAGCAAAAGTGTAACCGTACCGGTTTTAATTGAAAAGGTAATTGCAGAAAGTGGACTGTTGAACTATGTGATGCAATCACCAGAAAAAATTAGCTTAATGGAAGAGTTGCGTACGTTTTATGATTTTGTAAAAGAAGAAAATTCAAGAGCGGTTGGATTGAATATTGCTGGCTTAATGGCAAGCATTAACGATATGAAAAGCAATGAAATTAGTCTGCCGGTTTTTAAACTAACCGGCGATCCGGATGGGGTGATGTTGACCACTGCACACGGGTCAAAAGGTTTAGAATTTGAACAGGTTTATCTGATACAATGCACGCAAGAGGCATGGGAGAAACAGCGCAGTAGTTCCATGCGATTTAAATTACCGGGCAATTTAGTGGGCGGCGACCAAAGTTCGGATACCGAAGAAAAACGCCGCTTGTTTTATGTAGCGATCACTCGTGCCAAAGAACACCTCTATTTATCATTGCCTAAATATAATCATAAAGACAAAGAATTAGCCCGCAGTCAATTTGTGACAGAGGTGTTGACATGTGATGCCGTTACTGAGCAATGTATAGATTTATCGGCTAACGAAATTACCGATTTTCAATTGAACTTATTGCAAGAAAAACCAGCAAAGGATATCGTTAAAATTGAAAAGCAATTGATTGACCGGGTGTTGCAAAAATATCAATTAAGTGTAACCCATTTGAGTAGTTATTTAAAGTGTCCACGAAATTTTTATTTCAATCACATTTTACGTGTACCCGCTGCCAGTAATCATAATATGGCTTTTGGTAATGTGATGCATCAAACTTTAGAAGAATATTTTCAAAAGATGCGTGAGCACGATAGCTTTCCAAGCAAGGCAGAATTGTTGAATTATTTTGATAAATATATGCGCTTTAACAGCGATTCTTTTACCGATGAAAAATTTGATCAGATAAAAGAATACGGACATCATTTATTACCTCAATATTATGACCGTTATATAAACGAATGGCATCAAATTGTTTCTTTAGAACATGTAGTTCAACACGTAATTGTTCAAGATATTCCTATAAAAGGCATCTTAGATAAAATTGAATTTAACGGAAATGATGCCAATGTAGTAGATTATAAAACCGGAAAATACAAAGCCGAAAAATTTAGTAAACCCAAGCCTCCGGAAAAGTGGAAAGATCAAGAAAACCCAACTTTTGCCGAGCAGTATGGCGGTGACTATTGGCGGCAAGGTGTTTTTTATAAAATTTTAGTAGATGCCGATGCCTCCACAAAATGGAATGTGGTCTCCACCGAATTCGATTTTTTAGAAAAAGATGCAGAAAAAGATATTTTTCAAAAGAAGTTGGTGCCTATTGTTGAAGATGATCTTAGCTTAGTAAGAGAACAAATTGAGGAAGCATGGAATGGCATACAAGCGCATCAATTTGACGGAGAATGCCGCGACCCTTATTGCAGATGGTGCAGTTTTGTTGAAAACAATTATGACAAACTACCGGAAGCTACGGAAGAAGATGATATTGAGTTGAATGGTGTTTCTGAAGATATTGTATTATCAAAGGGTTCTACAATTTAAACTTTTTAATAAAAATTCATATATAAAAATAGCTCTTTCAAAGTCGAATTATGAACATTGAATTTGTAGATTTAAAACGTCAATATCTATCCATTAAAAAAGAAATAGATGAGGCTATTTTTGATAGCCTACAAAATACCGCTTTTATTGGCGGTACAGCACTAAAACAATTTGAAGATGCCTTTGCTCAATATGCCGAGTGTACCTATTGTATTCCAGTAGCAAACGGAACAGATGCCCTTGAAATTGCTATGACAGCTTTGGGTATTGGTGCCGGAGATGAAGTAATTGTACCAGCCAATAGTTTCGTTGCTTCTGCCGAAGCCGTTTCCAATTGTGGGGCAACAGTTGTTTTTTGTGATGTTGATCCACGTTCTTATAATATTGATGTGGCTTTAATTGAACCGCTGATTAATCAAAAAACCAAAGCCATTATGCCGGTTCATTTGTATGGAAGAATTGCCCCAATGCAAGCCATTCAACAATTGGCAAAGCAGCATCAATTATTGCTTATTGAAGATGCCTCTCAAGCACACGGTGCAAGATATGGTGGTAAAATGTCAGGACATTATGGCGATGCCGCTACTTACAGTTTTTATCCCGGCAAAAACTTGGGCGCTTATGGCGATGCCGGTGCAATTGTCACTAATAACGAAGCATTATATAACCAAGCCAAAAGAATAGCCAATCACGGCAGAATTGCCAAGTACAACCATGAAATAATTGGTAGAAACAGCCGGATGGATGCTTTACAAGCCACTATTTTAAACATTAAACTAAATTATTTAGATGATTGGGTTGAACGGAGACAACACATTGCCCGTTTGTATAGTGAATTGCTTCAAGATAATCCCCATATCCAATTACCTAAAGATGAACCCGAAGATCAATCTGCCTATCACTTATATGTTATACAAGTAGCCGAAAGCAAGCGGAATGCCTTAAAAGATCATCTTAAAAATAAAGGAATTGCAACAGGCATTCATTACCCAATTGCTTTACATCAGCTAAAAGCTTATGAACATTTACAACATCAAGCTGATGATTTTCCGATTGCTCAAAACGCTTCAAAGTGTGTGTTATCTCTGCCTATTTATGCAGAATTGAGGGATGATGAAATTGAGTTTGTTGTTGAATCGATCAAGGCATTTTTTACGTAGGAGGTCGCAATTTTTGCGATCTTAAAATTGTTTACAATTTTAAAAAATCAGGTCGCAAAAATTGCAGGTCGCAAAAATTGCGACCTCTACCGGTTCAAAAACCCTTCGGAAAAAAAGCATCTTCAATATGTTTGATTTTTGTATTTGTATCATTTAAAATAATGGAAATAATATCATACCGTACATCAGTAAAATGGTCTTCAAAATGTTCCATAAAATGTTCGGCAGCTTCGGCAATGTGATGTTCTTTTTGGTATCCTACACTTTCTTCCGGTTCACCAAACCGGTCAGTTGATCTTGTTTTTACTTCTACAAAAACTAACATCCCGTCTTTAATGGCAACAATGTCCAATTCATATTTTTCAGCTTTGTAATTGCGGGCAACAATGCGGTACTTTTCTTTAAGTAGAAAGTCAACTGCTAAACTTTCTCCTTTTTTACCCAAATTTAGATGCGCTGCCATGTTTTAAAATCCTTATCTTTACCCCAAAGTAAGCAATTATATTATGATGGATACATTAATTGGAGATTTTACAAAGCAATTAAAAGAATCTCTGGAGATTGGCAACGACTTGCATGTGCATACAACCAATAAACAATATAAAAATATTTTGGCTTGTGGTCTCGGTGGTTCAGGTATTGGTGCCAATTTGGTTAGAGATTTGGTGGGCGATCAGTTAACTATACCAATGATTGTCAATAAAAATTATTTTATCCCTGGCTTTGTAGATGAAGATACCTTTGTCTTGCTCAATTCGTACAGCGGTAATACGGAAGAAACCATTGAAGCTTTACAAAGAGTAGAACAACATCATTGCAAAATTACTTGTGTAACTTCTGGTGGTAAACTAGCAGCTGCAGCAACTGCTAAAGGTTATGATTTAGTATCTATCCCAGCAGGTAAGCCTTCGCCCAGAGCCTGTTTGGGCTATAGTTTCATTTTACAATTATTCACTTTACATAAGCATGGTTTTGTTAATAATAACTTTATACAAGAAATTGAAGGAGCTATCAAGTTATTGGATGAGCAAAGTGAAGCCATTAAAACTCAGGCAAAAAACATTGCCAATATCTTATATAATAGAATTGCCGTTTTGTATGCGCCCGATCAGTACGAATCCGTTGCTGTTAGATGGCGTCAACAAATTAATGAAAATGGAAAGCTGTTGTGTTGGCATCATATTATACCAGAAATGAACCACAATGAATTGGTGGGTTGGAGAACGGAACGAGATGATTTAGCAGTGGTGTTCTTCGATTTTGAAAATGTGTATGAACGAATTAAAACCAGAAAATTGATCAACAAAGATATTACTCAAAAATACACACCTCATATTATTGAGTTAGATGCGGTTGGGGAAAATAAAATGGAACAGATGTTGCACATGATCCATTTAGGAGATTGGGTATCGTTTTATATTGCCGAATTAAGAGGAGTGGATGCGGTTGAAGTTGATGTGATCGATTATTTGAAAGGTGAGTTATCTAAGACTTAGAAATTAATGATTATTAATTATTGATTGATCTGCAGCAAATTGAAAAATAAACGTGTCGAAGTATTGGATTGGGGTTTAATTGATTATAAAACGGCTTGGGATAAACAAACCAAACTTTTCCAAAGTGTAATCAACCAAAAAGTGGCTAATCGAAAAAAGGAAACGCCCACTCCAACCAATAACTACTTAATATTTTGTGAACACCATCCCGTATATACCTTAGGTAAAAGTGGAAAAATTGAACACCTGTTAGTACAAGAAAATAGTTTGCAGGCTCAGAACATACAATTTTTTAGAAATAATAGGGGAGGAGATATCACTTTCCACGGTCCTGGTCAGTTAATGGTTTACCCTATTTTAGATTTAGATAATTTCTTCACCGACATCCACCGGTTTTTGCGTTTTTTAGAAGCATGTGTTATCCAAACGATTGCCGAATACCATGTTCATGGTGACAGGATTGAAGGGGCTACCGGTGTTTGGATTGATGCAAAAAAACAGACCGCCCGTAAAATTTGTGCGATGGGTATTAGAGCTAGCCGTTGGGTAACCATGCATGGCATTGCCTTAAATGTTCAAACCAATTTAGATTATTTTAAAAAAATTATACCTTGTGGCATTGCTGACAAAGCGGTTACTTCTCTTCAACAAGAAACCGGTTTGGCTATTGATCTAAAAGAAGTACAGCAAAAGCTTAAGCAGCATTTTGCCAAACGCTTTGATGCGGAAATTTTTAAAAATGAAAGTTTGTAATATGTATTGATATTTACCTATTCACTATACTTGGTGATATTTAATCAAGAATTATGAGAAATATTTTTCTATACTCTTGCCTAAATTAAACATTCAGTAAACCATTCATGCCACGAGTTTTTCCAACCATGTTGATATATATCAAAATACGCCTGAAAATAATCCTTATTTTGATAAATATCGTAGAACCGGAAACCATTTTAATAATGAAACTGTTACGATTATGTGGGATTCCGAATATGGTTTTAAATTTCCTAAATATGAACAAGTCTATCAAACTTCAAAAAAAGACAAAAGCCTGTACCAATTGTGACTAAAACCAAGGCAAGTTTTTAACTTGTTCAACCAAAATAAACCAACAGGTTTCTAAGTACACCGCTTAGAAACCTGTTTTTGTTTAAGCAAGGTTTTAGGTTAGCAGCATGCCTTCCCCTTCAATTTTGAAGGG
>CALHDG010000005.1 GCA_938023075.1 uncultured Chitinophagales bacterium | reverse complement strand
TAGAAAGTAGCCAGCCCATAACAGGGGCTCAAACAACATGCGGTCTCGGTCGGGATTTCGGGCGACCAGCATCACAACCACCAAAATTTTATTTCGACAATTTGTGGGAACTAAATTAAATTGCAAAATAAAATTTTGGTTCAAGGCGGTCGGTTTGCCGGGTTTTGGGCTTCGATAATCCGCACGGTGTTTAGCCAAATCGTTTCGAGTCATATAATACTATAAATGGATAACATAATTCTTCAAGACAAAGATGGAAATGAAATAGCCGTAATAGAGGTTCAATCAATCAAGATTGGATTGTTATCAGGGAAAATTCAAAAAAAAGCATTTAGTCTTGAGCAGGAAAGGCTGTTCAAAGAATTTGCAGACCTTGTAAATAATCAACTTAAGTTTCGGTAGTAAAATAATTGCTGTTCCAATGGAACCTGTTCCATGGTGTTAACAAAAGCATAGCAACTTTACTACAACAAGTGAACAGGTTCACTTGGATGACTTTATGCTTTATATGTTGAATTATTCCTTAACCTTATTGTGTACTTCAATTTCCGTAAATAATTTATATTCAAGTTACTATGAAATAAATACTACTACCGAAACTTAAGTAATCAAGTATTCTCCCTGCTCGATGAAATTGATGAGAAGACCGATTCGAATGGTTAAAGGATAAAGAATAAGGATTGGCAAATATTTGATATTCAAATTTTCGAAGAGCGAATTTCACTCGGGATTAAAAGTAAAAATATAGACACGTAACAACTAAGTCTTCGTTAGTCCGGAACGACTAACAATGAAGCCCCGGTTGCACAGCCTTTCCCGTTTCTCATGGAAGCTGCAAAAACCGTATTCGTAGTATCATCAGAAAACTTAGAAACCGAAATGAACGAATTTCGCAAAATCACTTTTAGTACTATATGTAAATTGAAAAGGCTTTTATAAGTTTTTAAACTACCCCGACCTTTTTCTTACGTAAAAGCCCACCCCTTCAACATTTGAAGGGGAATTAGTTCGGCTTTCCTTGTATATTCAAATAACTACTGTTCTCATTAAAAATGAAAGTTGAACCAATAAATTAAAATGACAATTCTACTGAACAATGATCTTCTTTAGTGCATTCATTTCACCACATTGGAGTTGCACAAAATAAATACCGGCAGAAAAAGCGCTTAGATCGAGTTGTAAGGTTTCAATAATGCCACTTCCTTGCCTTTGCTCTTGATAGGTTGTTTTTCCAGTAGCGTCAAGCAACTCAATAGTCATCAATTGATGAAGTGGAGCTCCAAAAGTAAACTGTAAAAAATCAGCAGTGGGTATAGGATATACTTCAAGTAAATTGAATTGAACTTCTCCTCGCTCAACCATAATAATTTCTGAAAAGTGTTGAGTTCCGTTAAAATCGGTTTGCTGGAGTTGGTAATAGCTTAGTCCTTCACTTGCTGTTCGGTCTGCAAATTGATAAGTATGTGGTTCGGAAGTAGTACCACTTCCGTTTAAATTAGCTATAGCTGAAAACTGAATACCATCAGTTGAAGACAGTATTGTGAAATAATCATTATCAAGCTCTGAAACGGTAGTCCATTTTAATAAATTTCCTTCTGGCAAAGCCTCTCCGGCAAACGCTAGTAAAGTAACCGGCAAAACGCAACCTGATTGTATACAGCTTCCATCATCGTCAGTAGCAATTGGATTATAGTTACAAGCCAATATTTCGGTACAACCGAATACTATTGGCGCAGTCCAATTTACACTTGCCATAGCATTTACATCAGACACTGTTGCGTTGATTTGATCTTCCCCGGCAAGGCTGCCGGTATAACAAAAAGTAGCTAATCCATTTTCATCACTAAAAGAAAACCCACTTTCATTATGGGTATTGCTTATTTCAAAATCAACTCTAACACTGTTAACCGGCTCACCAAATTGATTGAACAAAGCTGCTTGTACGCAATGTTCTTTATTAGCACTTAAAGTAGCAGAGGGTGGATTTAACTGTATGGAGGTAACCGACAATACTGGGGAAAAAATGGCACCTGCCGGGTAGCCATACGAATCGTAATTACCAAAACCATAAATGAAGGCACCGAAAGGAATGTTATCGCCATTAATATTGTGGGCACCAACCGAAATGCGCATACGCAGTCCGTAAAAGTTGGAGTTGCCTATTTGTTCATATAATGCAGCGGGTATAGTAATACCGTCAATTTCAATTTTACCTACACCGCCATGCGGACTTACAATGTTTACATAATTAACTGGAATGTTGGTTGCCGGTGTAGTAAAAGTTGTGCTACCGCTGTATTGTTCATAGGGTGGAATCATCATCATAAACGGATCGGATTGAACTCCATCATAATCAGAACCAAGCGAATATTGTGTCAATTGTATGGGTTGATCTGCTCGTATATCATAATAAGAATCGGAAGGCAAAATTTCTTCAAAAAATTCTCCTTGTTGTAAGGTAGCTACTTCAACATCGTTGATATGAACAGTTGTATTGTTATAAGCTGCCAGCATTCTGAACAGATCCCCCTTTTTACGGGTAGCCAAAGAAATGGCATAAAACTGTTTTCCCCAAGCATCTATAGGAGCAAACTGTTCAATAATGTGGTCGCAAGCTTGTACACCTATGGGTATATAAGTACAATCATTTCCTCCAAAAGCACCTACCGGTTTGTTGGCTTCTATCAAGGTGCCGGTAATATCCTTATCTCCATAATATTGATACACTTCACCTTTGTTTAATTGTATTGAACTCGGTTGATTGCCTGGTAAAGTAACCGAAACATTGGTGTTGTTTTCTGTTGCAACTACACCGAGTAAACCGTCATTATAAGAACTGATCATGTAGGTTGTTCCCAAAGCATCAGTCGGTATATTGGTAAAGGCATCGGTAGTAGCCGTTTGTTGATTTAAACCATACACCACAATTTCTTTAGTAGCGGTTATGTGTACGCCTTTGTTTGCTTTTCCGGTTGCTGGTTTCATTTCTATAGAATCGGGCAACTGAATTTTAGTTACACTACCTGGGCGAACCGAAAACGGTTCACTAAAATTAAAACCAGGTATTTCAACCGTGCCGGTACTTCGCTGACTACCGGTTATAAAAACGTAAAATTTATTGTGTTCATATTCTAAACCAAAATTTGAGTTAAACATCAACCAAAAATCATTTCCTCTATGATCAATCAATCTTACTACAGGAACGCATGCGCAATTTAAATCGTATTCAGTATTTTGAGTAGTTGGGTCACCATCATCGCAAGGATCGCCAGGACAAAAATCGCCACAGTTAAGGCAACTTCCGTTGTCTTCTTCTGCATCTTCATCATAATTACATGCCGTAGGATCTTGGCATCCAAAAAACACGTTGCGTTCAATACTTAAATTAAAAAGGGTTGAAGTAGACTTGGCTGAGGAGGAAAAAACGAGGTAATAAGTGGTATCAGAACTTAGCTCAAATAAATTGTTTACTTCAGATGGTCGGGCAACACAATGGGCATTTTCTTCGTCGGGGCAAGCATCGTATATTGAAAACCATAAACTTCCAGTAAAATCAATTGAATTTATGATGTATTCATCTGTTACTTCGGGTTTAAATTCAAAAACAAACTCACTACCCTCCAGGTACTTGTCACCACAAGGGTTTACATTGTAATCTACAAATCCATTAGCAGCACTTTGTGTAGCATTAAAGGGCAAGGCATCTATAACAAATGGACGATTGCAACTAATACCCAAGGGTGGCATTACGCATTCACAATGTTCATTGTATAAACTCAATTCGGTATCGGGCTTGCCATCATCGCAAGGATCGCCGGGACAATAATCATTGCAACTAAAACACGATTCATCATCAACCTCAGCAAGTGGATTGTAATTACATGATGTTTCGTCTGTGCAACCGTGTATAATATTTCTTTCAATATAAAAATTAAAGTCAGAAGAACTAAAACCTTCAAAAGCAGCAATTACGATATAATAAGTTAGGTCGGCTGTTAAGCTCAATAAATTTAAATTGTTAGAAGAGTTTTCTATACACAGCGCATCCGCTTGATTAGGGCAACCTTGAAAGACGAGCAACCAGGTATAACCGATCCCATCCATTGAAACCAAATTATAATCGCCAGAAATGGAGGGCGTAAATTCCATCACAAACTCATCTTCAACTAAAAAATAATAGCCGCAGGGATTGTCGAAAAATTCATTTTTATAATCGCTTGTGTTGCCACTAAAACTAAAAGGAATAGAATCAATATATACAGGAAACGCACAGTTGGTACCCGGCTTTGGAACAATACAATTGCAATTACTATCATACACTGATTTGCCGGTGTTGGGGTCGCCGTCATCACAAATATCACCAGGGCAAGCATTGTCGGCACAATTAAAACAACTGCCATTATCTATTTCAGCCAATTCATCATAGTTACATGCAATGGCATCGGTACAACCTGAAATGATTCTTCTTTCTAAACTAAAATTAAAATTACTATTAACTACATTGGTGTTTGTGGCAATTACAATATAATAAGTTGTGTTTTCAGTTAACATTAAACCATAAAGGCTTTCCGTTTCTGCTACCGAAGTAGACCGATCTACACAAATTGCTTCTGTTTCATTTGGGCAACCTTCAAACACCAATAAACCGGCATTACTGCTTACGTCCGCAGCGGTTAAGTTGTAGAAGCCGGTAATTTCAGGTGTAAATTCCATCACAAAATCATTGCCTTTTAGGTAAGATGATTCACAGATATTTTCTTCATAATCATTCTCGTAATTTTTAGTGTTACCGCTAATTGTAAATGGCAAGCTGTTAATCACCAAAGGATAATCACAAGTAATCCCTTCCGGTTGGCAAAGGCAATTTTCGTTGTATCTGGAGTTTGCGGTTAAAGGATTGCCGTCATCGCAGGGAGCTCCGGCAAGCGTAGGTCCGGTTTCTTCTCCATTGCAATTACCTGCACAATCTCGCTCATGGCAAGTATCATCATCAACCGTAGCTGCCGGATTGTAGTTACATGCCATTTCATCGGTACAACCTTTTTCTACACAAATTATTTCTAAGCGAAAATCACCAGATGCTCCATTGCTTCCGTTTACGATAATATAATAAGTAGTGCCAGCTTCGCTGTTAAAATTTAAACGCGATTGTAAACCACAATCATCATCATTTCCATCTACGCAAATTAGATATTCGCAATTGCCTTCATATATGCTAAGTCGCGTATCGTACATACTCAAGCAAGTTTTCACCTGAACCTCATCGCCCGTACCTTCAAATTGATACCATTTGCCCGGTGCACTAATCAGTGTGCCACAATATGGTGCAGTATCCATAGTGGCATCTGCAGTGCTATCCATTATAATCTCCCCACAGTTGACGAATTGAGCATCCTCACAGGCATCATTTGAAAATACGGTGAACGATAAACAAAAAGAAAGAAGCATTAGTAACAAACGAGGTACAGACATCATCAACAGGTTTTAATTTTTAAAAATAGCAATCTATATAATTCGTTATAAAGATTTACACCACACTAATATATAAGATATTTACTTTTTATGGACTAATACTTGTAAAATTTACAAGAGTTTGACAAATAGGGAATTCGATTGTTTTCCTTGCTCAACAAAAAACGTATATTTACCAATTCAAAATATTAACCCGTGAAAAATATACACAGTTTTCTTTTCGCTTTTTTTCTTTTTTCAATTGTTGCTCAGGGTCAAAACCTGCCAGAGCCCGGTTGTGAGATTATTAATTTAGAAGACCTCAACTACCGGCATGAAGTTCACCCTAAACTACTCGACAACGAACAACAACGAGAAGCAGGATGGAGCACTGCTACTGCTTACGGTGGTTGTCCTGATACATGTGGAAACAGCGGCTTTGATTGTTGTTTGGAAATGCCTTGTGAAAAATATCAGATTCCGGTAGTTTTTACCCTGTTGGTAGATGTAAATTGCGGTGGACAATTATTAAATGTTGGTCAATTAAATGCGTTTATTAATCGCGCTAATGCATTTTATGATTGCTTAGGCGTACCCTTTGAATTGTTTAAGTGCACCAATTGGGCTTCGGCTAACGATAATCTTTTACCAGATGGTTCAACCCGTTTATATTGTAATAATGATTTAAGTGTTTTTTATACAAGTAGCTGTGCCGATAGTCCAGACCCTTGCTGCTGTGAGGGAGACCCCAATTGTATGTCTAATTGCAATTTACAACCCGACCCTTTCGGCGATGGCATTTCCGATTTTAGTGAAGCGATAGATTTAAACATTCCTAATGTAATGAATATTTATATTCCAATAAATTATAATGGCTTTACTCCATTTGGTTTTTCTGAAGGAGGAGTAGCTTTTCTTCCATCTGGAGATTTTTCATATGGAACCGCTTTTGGCGTAAATGGCATTCAAAATATTTCTCAAGATTGCACCGGCACTGCTGGCACTACGGTTTCTATTCACGAATTTGGTCACTTTTTTGGCTTGTTGCATACCCATGGAGCCGTAAATAATGCACAAGTAAATGCAAATGATCCTAATGGCAATAATTGGGTTGAATGCCCTGATGGCAGCGAATGTTGTACTTTGGGCGATTACATTTGTGATACACCACCAGACCCCAATACCAGAACCAGTAATGTTGAAAATTCTAATGGTGACCCAATTTCTAACTGTGTTAATAATAGTGGATGTGATTACGATTTAAGCAATTGTTTTTCTACCTGCGGCGTACCCTATCCATCAAACTATACTAATAATAATATAATGAGTTATGGTACTTGCGATAATTTTTTAACCCAATGCCAAATTGCCAAAATGGTAGATGCCTTGTTTTGCGCAAGAAATAATTTGTCGTGTTGCGATCCAGATTTAGTGGATTCGTCTACTGCTGCACCCTATGTAACGGAAAACACTTTTTACTTATGTCCGGGCGATCCTGTTCCAACTTTTATAATCGACAATCCGGCAGGCGATGCCAATAATATTGGCTTAAATGAAAACTGTATTGGTTGGTATGCATCTGATAACAACACCTTAGATTTTAATGACTTAGGCAACGGATTGACTTTTACTCCACCAACTACCGGCAACAGCGCCATTGACACCAACATACCCGGCACCTACACGTATTTTTTTGATGATGATTTAAATAACTACTCTTTAATTACTTGCCAAAATGATATACGGAAACAAGTAACCATTATTGTAACCGATGATGCCGGATCGGCAAACCCTTTAATAACTATTAGTGATTGTGAGCAAGATCAATTAATAAACCTTAGCAATCAAACTCAATTAAGTGATAATAATATTATAGGATGGTATTTTAGTGCAGATAACCCTACCAATACGTTGACGAACCCTAGCGATATTAATATCGCTATAAACGGAGCGACAACGGGAAATCCTGCTAATCCAAATTTTGGTGAAATTTTTCAACCAAACAACGCAGCAACCAATATTGATGGTTTTTCCATCAATTGTGATGCACTCGCCGCTAACGGTGGCAATGGAACTTATTATGTTAGCCCTTTTGTAGCCTACAATGAAGGAGATGTTATTTGTTCGACAAGTATAAGCGGCGACCCGATTGATTGGAATGGAGGTGAAGGGGCTTCGGCTGGTCCGTTTTTTCCAGTAATGGATTGTGATGCACAAGGCAGAACCGACTATACTTTTGAAATTGTTATAGAAATTGGAGGTTGTGATGTAGCTTTTGAAGATTTTATTTTTGAAATAAAGCCCGGTGCTGCTTGTTTAAGTCAGCAACCTTCTGGTGGAACCATCATCAATTGTAATGCCGGTACATTTGTGTTTACCGAAGCGATGATTCTAAATGAATTGCCTAATTACGATCCATTTTCAAATGCTATTTGTTTAAATGCGATAAATGCCAGTGGAAATTTTACAGGTATTGATTATCTCGCTACCTTAAATATTATTTATGCTGGACAAGATGCACAAGATTTTTGGACTACACAAGGCGCACCCAACATTGCAACTGATAGCAATATTGCGACAAATTGTTTTTGGGGATTACCACAAGTAGTTTCCTGCAATTGCAGTGATGATTGTTTTGAAATTATTGATTACAATGTTGAAGCCGGCGATTGTGATTTAACCGGAGTAGAAATTCAATTGATAGATGAAGCTGGTGCCGTTTTAGATACGCAAGCCATTAATGCCGGCGGAAGTTCAGGAAGTTTTGGCACCTATTTTTGTGGAGTATATTATGTGCAATTGGCAAATACGCCCCCTTGCTTTACCGAAGCAGGTGCCAGCACCGGACCAACCTTAGTTAATTTAGATGGGCAAGGCATAAGCTTTGTTACTTTTGCCCCTTTTCCTTTAATTCCAACACTTTCTCAATGGGGTTTACTGTTAATGGCTTTACTATTAATGATTTTTGGTGCCTTAGCCATTTTTCAAAAACAGATTAAGACGAGTTTATCTAAGGAATAAAATAATTAACAATTTGCATTATTTTTTTTGAAGCGAAACTTTTTTTTTATAAAAACACCCCTCCTGCTTTCCGCTCAAATGCTATTGCTTGGCTTCATTTGTTAAGCGGCAAAATAGTATAACCGCTGCAATCGGGTTAGGGACGTTTCTGCTGCCGACATTTCGGTATTGATGGTTCATTTGGGAAGTTAGAATTAAACCCAATTAATCACGAAATGTAAAAATACCAAACACCTTTAAGGCATTTGGTATTCAAAGTCTGCTTTTCAACAATCTACTTAATCAACATTATTTTATTTACTTCATTTTTTGTACTACTTTGTATATGATAATAATATACGCCAGATGGTAAGTTGGTGCTTTCAAAAATGCTGGTGTGTTTTCCTGCTTGCTGCTTTTCATTATTTAACAACTGCGCTACCTGCTTTCCTTTAGCATCATAAATGGATAGCGTAATTTCATCTTCTTCTAACAAATTATAAATTATAGTAGTTTGCGTGGAAAATGGATTAGGGTAGTTGTTGCTTTCAAAATCTTGCTGTTGAGGTTGTTTGTTTAAAGTACAAGTTGCACCAGCACAAAACTCCTCCCAGCTAATGTCAAAATTATTACCTGAACTAATGGCAAAGTTTCTATTAGAATTGCTTGAAAGCCGGTTACAAAGTTGGTTAAATTCATCAGGATAACAGCCACTAAGTTGATTGCCACCTAAGTAAAGGTTAGTTAACTGTTCTAAGTTTCCTATACCAGCCGGTAGTTCTGTAAACCTGTTTGAGGATAAATATAACCCATCTAAATTGGTTAGTCTACCTATTGATTCAGGGATGGGTCCGCTCATTTCATTATCTCCAAGACTCAATATTTTAAGATTTTCTAAATTGCCAATCGCCTCAGGAATTTGACCGGTGATACTATTTTCTACCATTTTGATAAAGGTAACTTCAGCTAAGTCTCCAATAGCGGCTGGAATTTCTCCGGTTAAGCTTTTTTCCGATAAATCAAGTCTGTCTACACATCCATTTTCATTTAACCTTACACCGGGCCATTGGTTTACTGGCTTTTCCAGATTGTGTACATATCTATAATTTAAAGATTGAAAAATGGTGGCTAAAGCAATTGAATCTGTTTGTCGACAAGGTTGTTCAATCAAATCACAACCGCCAAATCCATAAGCACAAAAGTCTTCCCAAGTTGCATCAAAATTGTTGCCCTCACTTATAAACTGATTAAAGCTGGTATATCGTGGCAACTGAAAACACAACTGACTAAAGTAGTCATTATAACAACCATTGAATTGATTAGACTGAATTTTTAAAAGAATTAAATTACTTAAATTGCTCAAAGAAGTAGGTAGTTCATCTAATTGGTTGTTTTGCAACACTAATCCCTTAAGATTATTGAGGTCGCCAATAGATTCTGGAATGTTTTTAATTTGATTATTACTAGCCACAAAAGAGATCAGTTTAGATAACTTGCCTAATGATGCGGGTAATTCCGTTATTCGATTATTGGATATTTCAAGAACTGTTAAGTTCGATAAATCTCCTATGGCTGTTGGCAAAGCATCTATATCATTTCCAGTAAATGCTAAATAACTAAGTTTGTTAAGTTGACCTATTTCTTTAGGTATAGATCCGGTAATAGCATTATTTGCCATTTCTATAAAAACCACTTCACGCAAATCTCCAATTGAAGATGGAAGCCTTCCTGATAAACCTTTATCAGATAATCGCAACATATCTACACAGCCATTTTCATTAAGGGACACACCTTCCCAAGTTGTGATAGGGTTTGACAAATTCCAAAAATTGCCATTTAAAGATTGATAGATGTTGGTTAAAGCCAAAGAATCGGTGTATCGGCAAGAAGGCGGTTCAAATATAAATAACTCATTTTTTTCGCCGGCTACATATAAAAATCCTTCATCACTAATTGTTATACCTTCTGGTTGTTCCATTGCTGCCAATGACAACCTGCTAATTTCATTGCAATTTTCATCTATTTGAACAAGTACTTTGTTATCCTCACTTAACATTAAAATAGAATTGCCCTGATGATAAACACCCGCTAAATCTTTAAGAAAAGGAAAGCCAGCACTATTTACATCGCAAGGTATTATAATGTCTGCATTGGTTAAATTTGATGGAAACCGGTCTGGTAAATCAAATGCAAAAAAGCCCTTATTATCTTTTTCTTTTACCGTGTATATTTTCTGATCACTTGGGTTATAACTTACACCTTCTAAACCGTCGTTCAAACCCCAAGAATCATTTTCTGGATTGGGTAGTTGAATCGCATAATTCTCTTGTAAATTGATTTCGCTTGTGTTTGATAAAATATCAAAAAACACGATTCTTCCTTTTTTTTCTTCTGCTATGGCAAATTGTGTTTCAGCAATATGGCTAATGCCTTCTGTATCATCAAAACCAGTAAGCTTAATTTTTCTAATGAAGTTACCTGCCAGATCAACTTCATAAATGTTGGGAGGGTCGTTTTGAACCATAAACAAGGTTTTAGTTTTGTTGCTATAAGTAATTCCTGACAAGTCGTCATTAATAAATGGATAGGTGATTTTTTCACCTTTCTGTTTATATTGGTTAATAGGAATACTTTGACTATTTGTTGTTTTTAAAAAAAATAGTGAACATAAGATCAAACTAAGTTTTAATCCTTTTGCTTTCAGATTTAAATTTTTCATCTGTATAAATTTTTGATTGATTAAATAATACGAAGCCTTGGGCTTCATTTCGTTCCAAAAGTAGGTCTACTTTAAAAATGAAACGCTTTAAAATTTGCGCTATTTCGTTATTAAATGCTACAATAAAATTTGTATAATACGTTGGATATAAGTGGAAAAAGTTGGAACCTCTCAACATAAATCTCAAAAAACGAGATTAATTGTTTCGTTAGAATTGCTTAAAACATTTACGGAGCAAGAATTGAATAATTTTAATGATTATATCAATTGCAATTATCACAATACCAACAAGAAGTTGTGTTTGTTATTTAAGAAGCTCAAACAATATGCTTTAAATGCTGACAGTTTTTCAGATACCATTCAATTTAAAATTTATCAGGATGTGTTTGGGAAAGCTAAAAGTCAACAATCCATAAATACCGTTCAAAAAAAAGAGTTGAACAAAGCGATGAATCATTTGCTGAATTTAGCAGAAAGTTTTTTGATGGTGGAACAGTTGAAGCAAAAGGAATCTGTACAATACGAGTTATTATTTCCTCAACTGATTAATCGTAGGCAAATGGTATTGTATAATCGAAGATACAAAACCAAGCAAAAGGAATTAGAAGCTAATCCAAAAAGAGGCATCGAATATCATGCTGCTCAATATAATTTACAGTTGTTTAAAGCAGAAGTATTGTACTTGAGTAATATGATGACTAAAGAAGACAATTATGATAGGTTACAATACTATTTAGATACCAAATACATAATTGAAAAGCTAAAATTTCATTTAACAAAAGTCACCTTATTAAAAAGAATTACGAATAGACAGTTTGATTTTGATCCGTATAAAGCGACACAAAGTTTAATTGAGTTAGACCAGTATAAACGCAATCCGCTTATACAATTGTATCTGTTAAATATCAATTTGATTGAAAAAAGTGATGAGGATACCTTTCAACTTTTATTTGATAAAATCAATCAATTACAAGATATAATTCCAAATAGAATTTTGAAAACCTTTTATACCAATCTCACAAATTATTGTATTGACCAAACTGCAAAAGGAAATTTAAATTTTTATACACCACTATTTAGTATCTACCAGAAAATGCACCAACTTAATATTTTGCTAAGCAGAAATGTATTGGCGGTTAGATCTTTAAAGAATATCATAACCATAGCTTGTAGAGTTAGAGCATTTAAATGGGCAAAAGATATTTTATCCTATTATATAGAATATGTTTCAAAAGATGTCAGGAATTCTGTATTACAATATAACTTAGGTATTATAGAATTTAACCAGCAAAATTATTCCGAAGCTTTAATACACTTCAACAAAGTATTAAAAATAGATAACACACACGATATTGGGATTAGAATTTCAAGGTTAAAGTGTTTTTATGAAATTGACCAGTATTACGAAATTACAACTCAAAAAATAATTGATAATATAAAAGTGTATTTTTGTAATAATAATAGATTGACTCAAGCAGAAAAGACTGCTCACTTAAACTTTATCTTGGCTTTTAAAAAACTGTATAGGTTTAAGCACGATTTGTCGATAAAAAATCGCAAAGATCAAAAAATGAAAAAGGCTTTTACTGATATTAAAAAGATTATACTTAAAAGTGAAACTGTTAAACAAAAGCAGTGGTTGATCAACAAAATGAAAGCCTTACACGAGTGTTAATTTTTTTTGAAAAAACTTGACAAGTTTATCTGATAGCAAAAGTAGTTGACACTTTTAGTTTTTTTGAAGGTGCTGAAATAATAACTACCCCGACCTTTGCTTTGCAAAGCCCACCCCTTCACTCGTGAAGGGGAATTAGTCCTGTCTACCTTTTGTTTTGTACTCTTTTAATGATGCAAGTAGCTAAGTGTGCAAATGTCAACTATTTTGATAAACTTGCCAAAAACGTTCAGAATTTATAACATGATCATAATCATGTTATAAATTCTGAAATATAAACACATAACTAATTATCACATATACCTATCCTGCCGCTATTTATTCGAGTTCCACTTTTTAAACTTATTCGGCTCATCGCATTATAATCACCTGTATGCTCGCCAGGAGGAATAATTAATTTTTCAGGACAACACGTACTTCCATTCATTCCTGTAGTAAATTTCACTTCAAAATTTTTAATGAAATGTCTATTTGCACTATCTTCTACCCTAAGTTTATATAAACCTTCTTCTAAATTGTAAAATTCATATTTGGGACTAAATGATTGCAATTCACTTCTAATTTCCTCCCCATTTTGATTATATAAATAATATTGATATGGAATAGTGCCCGTTTCTAAATCATCAAGTATTTCAACCTCTAAGGCACCTAAGTTTAAACAAGTTTGATTTTTAAGTTGTAAGGCAACATTAAGTATTTCATCATTTAAATTTTCTTTAGACCTTTTAAAAGTACCACCCTCATCACATTCAGATCCGAATAGTAGTGATGAAGATTCGAAATTTGCAAAATTATCAGTAATGGTTTCTGTACCACCAGAAATATTGATAACCGGAATATCAAAACAGTCAGAGCTAGCATCAGCTAATTCCAAACAACCTCCCGTTCTTAAAATTGGTGCTCCGCTTTTTATACGCTGAGCAAGAATCCTGGTCTTTTGAGCTCCACCACTTTGTCGGTTGATACTTACATAAATTACTCCACTTTTATTATGTATAAAAACTTCTTCTTCAGTTAATGGAGGGTAAATATTATTTATTTTGAAATTTTGATAAGTAGGTGGCAAGTTTAAAGTAAAACTTAAACCATCTGCACTAATATCTTGCCCAAGAGAATCGATCTCTAAATCAAATTGTATCGGAAGTTCTCTGCCTATAGGCGTACCTTCTTCATAGTTCACAACCCTCCAACTAATCGGGTTTGTTTGAAGCGCTGTTAAACCAACTGCTTCCCAAGCATTAATTGTTTGTTGAACTTCGTTTGAGTTTTCTCCATGCAATTCTTTAGCTACATTAACTGAACCATACATAGCATCCCTATAAGTGGCAGCGGGAGTAAGATTATTAAAAAGGTTAGCGAAAGTAATTTCAGCGGCTTTTTCAATACCGATACCTTGAACATTATAATTTAAACCATGGTCGTTAGTGCCAGTACCACCATTGGCTAATAAATAAAACCAATAGTTTTGTACGCCATTGTTGGTATGTATGCCAGCTAAAGCACTGTTATCTTGATTTATCCAATAATTACCCAAGTAAGTATCAGGCAGCGTATCTTGCATAGTTACATCATTAGGATTGCTCAAACTTCGTATGCCTGAATTGTTGGCTACTAATACTTCGCTACCAAAAACCCAATCATTTGATCCTCTGCTAATATATTCCAGCACTTCACCAAAAATATCGGCAAACGATTCGTTTAAAGCTCCACATTCTCCATATATGCAAAAATCATCATTTAAATTGGCGATGACAAAATGCATCAATTCGTGCCCAACAATATCTGGTGCGGTCATGGTGTTTCTTTCAATACCGTCGCCCATTCCAAAAATTAATGCTTTAGTATCTATATTATAAAATGATGAATTGGGTTTACTGTTATGATTACTATTAACTAAACAGTTAACTCGTGGCAAACTCATTCCAAAATTATCTGTAATGTACTGCACCCCTTTTTCGATAGCCCACAATACTTCGTTAGCTGCCCAATCATTAAATCCTTTTATGGGTTCACAATTTTCAATATCAGTTAAACTACAAGTACTAAAATTGAACACTTGAACATCATTATTTTTCAAAACGTATTCACCATTTTCATTGATGATTACAGTTGGGTTTTGATTGCCAGAATAGGTTGTTGAAACGGTAGAGGGCGACTGTAAACATGCCCCCGCATTGGTTTGGCAAAAGTCTTCCCACGAGGCATCGAAATTATTGTTACTACTAATTGCAAAATTAGTATTTGATTCTAGTTGATTGCAGAGTTTAGCAAATTCAGCAGGGTAACAACCATTCAATTCATTTTGAGATAAATATAAATTAACCAGATTAGAAAAATTGCCAATGTCGGACGGGACTTCTGTAAATTGATTATCAGATAAATATAAACCCTCCATATTGATTAGATTTCTTAATGACTTAGGAACCGGGCCAGTCATATTATTATCGCTTAAACTTAATACTTTAAGGGTGTTTAAATTCCCAATTTCATCAGGCAAAGGTCCTTTAATACTGTTTTCCACCATTCGTAAAAAAGTAATCTCACTCAAATCTCCAATTTCTGGTGGAATAACACCCCATAAGCCATGTTCCGACAAATCTAATTTATCTACACAACCATTTTCATTAATAATTCTTACGCCAGGCCAGTGACTTACAGGATAGCTTAGATTCCATGTATGAGTGGGTTTTAAGGATTGGTAAATGTTTGTCAAGGCAAGGGAATCGGTTTCACGACATATTGATGGTGGAATAGGACAACTACCAATTCCAGTTATACAAAAGTCTCTCCAAGGCGCATCAAAATTGTTGCCATCACTAATTGCTGCATTAGTATTTGATTTAGAATAAAGCTGATAGTAAAAATTTATATATTGATTTGGATAACATCCACTTATGTTATTATTTGACAGGTATAATCTATTTAGATTGTTTAACCTCGGTAAAGATTCAGGTAAAAGACCTGTTATGGAGTTGCCAGCTAAACTCAAGTAGCGTAGATTTGTTAAATTTCCAATTTCATGGGGTATGAGACCTGTAATGCTATTTTCATTCAAATCTAAATAAGTGATTTCTTTAAAATCACCAATTTGTATAGGAATCATGCCAGTTAAGTCTTTTTCTGATAAATCAAGTGTATCAACACAACCGCTTTCATTAATACTTACGCCAGGCCATAGATCAATTGTTGTTGAAAAATCCCAACCACTATTGGGTTTTAAAGATTGGTAAATTGATAATAAAGCGATAGAGTCGGTTTGGCGGCAATTGTTTGTTGGTGCACAAATACCATTTGCTGTAGCACAAAAATCTGCCCAACTTGTATCAAAATTGTTAGCCTCACTTATCGCATCAACCGGGTAGGGTGGAACAACAAGAAAATCTGGAGAAACTTGATTGCAAAGTGGCGTTAACTCACTCGCATAACAGCCACTTAATTGATTGTATGCCAAAATTAACTGTGTTAAATTATTGAGGTTAGCCAATTCTGCAGGAATGGATCCGGTTAATTGGTTTTTATACAAGGTCAGATTCTCTAAATTTATTAAGTTACCAATTTCATCTGGAATTTCTCCACTTAGGTTATTTTCGCTTAAATGTAATTGTACGAGGTTAGTAAGATTGCCAATTTCTGTAGGAATATTACCAGTTAGCTGATTATACTCTAACACTAAAATGGCTAACTTATCGAGTTGCCCAATTTCTGTTGGTATAGAACCTGTTAAGGCATTTAAATTCAGTAATAAGTCTTCTAATTCACTTAACAATCTAATTTCTGTTGGCATATTTCCTTGTAAATTATTTGCCAATAGAATCAAAGCGTTAACCCTTCCTGCATTATTTAAACTAATCCCATATGGAGAACTTAAATCACAATTGGCTGGAGGGCTGGTTTGATTGGCAATCATAGTCACCCAACCTTCATTATTTACCCAATTATCACCATCGGTACTTTCATAAAGGGCTTTGAGTGCCGTCCAATCAGCAAGGTGGCATTGGGCATTGCTTAATTGGTTATATAACAAAAGACTGGTTAATAGAGATAGCGTAAAAATTATCCTATTCATGTTTAAATATTAGTTGATTAAATAAAATTAATATAAAAATTTGACCTTAAAAGTCAAAAATCATATTTAAAATATGCGCGGTAAAGTCTAATATAAAGATGCCTCTTTTATCAGATACCTTACAAATGTATATCATTGGTGAAAATCAATTTCTGTGAAAAAAAACTCATTTCTCAAACAGTTATAATATTTTTTAATCCACAATGCATTAAATTCGTTTCATTTGAGGTAAAATGAAGAAACTTAAGTCTCAATTTTTTTGAGACTATTATGAAAGTAATACAAAAATATCCTCACCAGAATTGACCGATGAGGATATCGCTTAATTAAATTAAGTTTAGCATCATAAAAATCACTTAGCAATCATCAATTTTTCAATAATATTATCTTCATCACTTTGAAGATTTAGGTAATAGATTCCATTTGGTAAATCTGTTGCATCTAACTCTATTTGATGTTGTCCAGACAATTGAGGTTGATTTTCGACTAAGATGTTAATGAGTTTACCTGTCGAGTCGAAAAGAGTAATCGTTACTTGCTTTTCTTTTGTTAACTCATAACTGATGTTTACCATTTTAACCCCTGGATTTGGATGAATTTTTAAACCTTTACTATCCATTAAAATGTTTTTTCCAGATGTCATTATAGCAGTGCCAGGAAAGCCACATGCACAACTTGTTCCGCAAGTTTCCTGTAATAGCAAATTCCCATTGTTTGCGTTGAAAATTGCACTTCGTCTTTTAGTAAAATCAAAACTAACATGCCAAAAAATTTCAAACGATTGTCCAAAGAAACAAACATTTGGTATAATATCCACTCCTCCACCTCTAGAGGCCAATCTGTAACCATCACTTGCTCTGAACACCGCTGCTCTGTAACCACTACCATTATCAAAACTAATTGAATAAAGTTGAAGCCCATCATTGAACCTAATAACTGGTACAAAATTTCGGCCAATACCTCTGGTGGATAATAGATCACCGTCACTTGCTCTAAAAACGGCTGCCTTATAGCTATCTCCATTATCATAATGCAGCGAAAAAAGCCCAAGCTCTTCAATAAACTGTATACCGGGTATCAAAAATCTACCTAAACCTTTGGTTGCTAATCTAGTACCGTCACTAACTCTAAAAACAGCAATCTTAAAGTTTTCATCCCAAGCATATTTGATTGAAAAAAGCCCAAGCTCTTCATTGAATTGTACAACTGGTACAAAAAGAGTACCATTGCCTACTGTTACTATTCTGGCTCCGTTACTTGCTCTAAAAACAGCAGCCCTGTATCGGTAATTGTTATCAAACACAATTGAAAAAAGCCCAAGCTCATCATTGAACGTTACAGATGGTATAAAGTCGTTACCCCCACCTCTTGAAGCTAATAGACCTCCATTTACTCCGCTAAAAACGGCTACTCTAATGTGAGACCCATTATTCCATTTAATCCAAAAAAGATCTAATGTATTATTGTATTGATAAATTGGCCAAAAACCATTATGTGATTCTCTGGATGCTATAACTTCTCCAGATAAATTTAAAGCTCTAATCTGATATTTACCATTATCAACAGTTACATCAAATGTAACTTGCGAGATGGAAAACAGTGCTTGTAAGCATAAAACAGCAATCAAACTAAATTTGATTATACCGTTTCTTTCAGGTGAAATTTCTTTTTTAAACAATTTCATATTATTATTTTTTGATTGAAAAATAAAATCTATATCATCATATTTATATTATTATTCATTTTTACAGAATTTTCGATAAATTAAACAATACAAACTTCTTGTTAATTGACGTATAATATTGCTAATCAATTGATTTACTTCGAGATAGCAGAAGTTACTTTGACAACACAAACTAGAATGTTTCAAAGCTGTTAATTAGATACCGGTTATCTGTTTTGCTTGCTGCTTTACGATAAATCAAAAGTAAGTCTATTTAGTCAATCAATTTCTGGAAAAAAATTTTCATTTCTATAATAGTTTATATAATAAAAATTGTTTAAAACGCTCTTAATTATAACATAGAAAAGAAAGTAAGCTAAATAAATCTCAATTCACGAAAAAATTTAATTGACTTAAGCATACATTAATTTGTTAGTCGAAAGGTTGGTAGTTTAATTTTTTATTAAAAGAGATGTGTAATAGCAAATTGAATTATAGCGCAGAGGTGTTTCATTTTTAAAACATTAAATTTCAATCAAATACCAACTCCCTAAAACGCTTTTTCCCTTTAATAAAAAATTGCCAAATAATACTTTTTTGATAAATGGCTTGGGTATTATTTTTGACAACTTGGTTTTGTTGAATAATTTGTTGACTCGCTTTTCTTTTTCGCTGCCAGAAAAACCATTGGCTGAAATAATGTATATGAGCTTTGGCAATGGCTTTAAAATGTTGTGGCCTACCGGAAAAAAGTTCGCGGTAAGCTGCCACCACATCTAACAAAATACGAAATGGCAATTTCCAAATTAAAGAGGAGAGGGGTAAATTTTTATGCAGCAACACTAAGCCATTTCTAAAATTTAAATAGGTTTTGCGAGGCGATTGATAGCCGATGACCGAGCCACCTACATGATAAACTTCACTTGCTGGAAACACTCGAATACGATAACCGGCACGTTGCAGTCTCCAGCATAAATCAATCTCTTCCATATGAGCAAAAAAGTCTGCATCAAAACCTTTAAACTGATGAAATAGGGTTGATCGAACAAACATAGCGGCACCGCTTGCCCAAAAACAATCAACCGCCTTGTTGTATTGACCTTCGTCTTTTTCAACTTCGGTTAATATTCTGCCTCTGCAAAAAGGATAGCCGAACTTATCTATAAAACCACCTGCTGCACCAGCATATTCAAAATGTGCCGGGTTTTGTTGAGCCAATATTTTTGGTTGAGCTGCTGCAATGAAAGTGTCTTTTTCCATCGCTTCAATAATGGGTTCAATCCAATTGGGTTTTACTTCTACATCTTGATTCAACAACACATAAAAGTCTGCCTTAACTTTGCTTAAACCCGTGTTATAACCACCGGCGAAACCTTCATTGTTTTGCAGTTCAATCAGGTTTACTTTAGGATAGTTTTTTCTCAGAAAGATATTGGTGTTATCCGTTGAAGCATTGTCAATTACATGAACAGATAGGTTAGGGTAGGTGCTAAGCATTACCGAAGGCATAAATTGTTGGGTATAGCTTAAGCCGTTGTATACCAAAATTACGACCGCTACATGAGGTAAGTTATTTTCGTTCATTGTTTAACTCCATCAATACAAAGATAGTGGCGAGTTGAATAAATTATAATTAATAATCAATAATTTTTTGGTGTTTCCAACGCTTGTGTGTCCAAAGCCAATTACTGGGTTCTAACAAAACTTGCCGTTCATATTCGCGGACTATTTTTTCGCAAATTTCATCTTGAGTAAACTGTTTTGGGTTGGTTATTAGTTCAAAGGTATCCATCGTATAAAACCCACGTTTTATTCTTCTAATATAAAAAGATAGAATAGGTAAATTATATTGCAAAGCATATTTGGCGGTTGCAGTATAAAAGCAAGTATCTCTTCCCAGAAATGTACTCCAATAAGCCTTGTTAGGATTCGACGGGTTTTGATCTCCAATAAAAACGTACATCGGAGGCTTTGCAAAAGAGGCTTCAAATAAAGCTTGTGTATTGCGGTTCGACCAAATTTTTAAACCAAAGCGACTACGCGATTGTACAATCTCTTCATTCAACCATTTGTTTTTTAAAGGTTTGTATAAGATGATTAATTGATGTTGAATAAATTCGTTCATAATCGCACCATACTCCCAATTACCAAAATGACCGGATATGGCAATTACTGGTTTACCATCAGCAAAATAACGCTTGGTTAAGGCATCATCGGTTAATTGCATGCGCTGCATAAAATCTTTTTTGCTAATGCCAAATAGTTTTATGCTTTCTATTAAGGTATCGGCTAAATTTTGAAATGTTTGTTTAGCAATAGATTCAATCTCCAAAGTACTTTTTTCAGGAAAGGCTTGCTGCAAATTATCATATACTACCGCTTTTCTATATTGTAAAACATAGTACAACAAAAAGTATAAGCCATCACTTATTTTATATATAATAGAAAATGGTAAAGCGGCTATGGGGTAAATGAATAACTTAAACAGAAAATAAGAAAGATATCGCAAAGATTATTCTCCTGGTTTACTATCTAAATTTCTAGGCAAATTAGTGCCTTCAAAAATTTCAATTGCTCTTTCTCCAACAGTTCTCCTTTTGTCAGTTAAGTCCAAATCGGGTCTGCTGCTCCTTGCACTATGACTATATAATTCAATTTTCCATTGTTCATTGTATAACTCTCCCTGTATTTGAGAATGTAAAACCGGATAAGAATTACTGGCGATATCTGGATTAAAAAAAATGGTTTTTACATTATTTTGTCTCGTTTCATTTACTTTGTCGTAGGTCCAAATTTCGTAAGGTAAAGAGCCTGCTTCATTACCTACAATTATTTCACTTGGTTTGCCATATTGTAAAAAGAATCGACCCCGGTCTGTTTCGTGACCATATTGTATAAGCGTTTGATATTTATCATGAACAGTTAAGACCACTTTTTTATAGGTGTTAAATTCAGCCTCTGTATTGAGGGGAAATAAAGCTTTCAAATAGTTATAAAACACCTGCTGCATAATATCGATATTTTTACTGTCAATGGCGTTATTCACTACAACGTGATGACCATGATCTAATACGGGCAACAAACTACTCATATAAAAATCTAAACTATCTACATTAGTATAGTTTTCTACAAAAGTATCTTTCACATCTACTTCATTGGTAATATTGGCAATGGCTTCATCAACATTTACGGGTTTGCTCCGCTGAAAAGAGGTAGTTTTATAGGTTAATAATTCATTTTGTTTGTTTCGTATCTCTACAGAAAAACTATAATTGCCACTTGGTAAATCTTCAATATTAAAAACTGCCATCACTACTTCAACCGGGGCGGGGCTTGCTTTTTTAAACTTGCGTAAGCCATTCATTACCTTACCAACTCCCTCATCCATAATGGCATAGCTTATCATATAGGCATCCTCTTCAATTATTTTATCTGTTCCATACACCTCAAGGTAAAAGCCCAACTCCTTATGTTTGCCAGAAAAAAAGTTAATCACATTAGGAATGACTTCATAACCACTTCTGGAATATATATTTTCCTCTGTTTGTTTTTCTATTTTTTCTGCGAGAGTAATGTCAGAAAGGCTAATTTCATCTTTTGGGAAATCAACTTCAAAAATTTGTTGAATCTCTTTTTTTTGTGCAGGATTATTAACATCGGTAAAACTGACTTCTACCTTGTACGCACCTTGCTCTAAGGCAAACCGTTTTACATCTAATAAATCAACGTATTGATTGGCTTCCAGTATATCACTATTCAGTACATATTTATCATAAGCGGCAATTTCTTCTTCTTGTTTTATTAAGATGAGCACTTCTACTGAGGCTTGAAATTGCGCAGAATCTTTCTCCACAAATTGGAGTGATTTGCCCGGTAACATCAATTGTAACTCAACAAAAGTTTGATGATCTGCTGTATTAAATTGTTTAAGCTCAACAAAAGCATTGATGGCATAAACCGGGAGGGTAATTATAAAAGCAAGTATTAAACTGAATAAATAACGCATAGTCTTTAATTTAGCCGTGTAATATCAAATTGACCATAAAATGTCTCACAAATTTAGTTTCAATGTTGGTTCCGAAGCTTCGGGATTAAAAACACTCGCTATAGCTCAGGCTATGCCTGCGTTTGAATCTTGCCAAATTAAACTCTATATTTTAGTGTAACATCTTATAATCAAATTGGTATAATAATAATTAATTTATCATACTATATTGTCATACAAAAATCACAATAGCGTAAAAGTAATGCTTTTAATTGAACTGCACTACCTTCCATCCATCACTTTTTTTGGCTACGCCCTCGCATTCGATCAACTTTGCATAGAACAGTACGCCAATTTTCAACGCTCCAGTTATGCCAACCGTGCCTATATTGCAGGCGCTAATGGTCAACAACGTTTGTCTATTCCGTTAAAAGGTGGTAGCCGGCAAAAATGTATGCTTAAAGATATTGAAATGGATTTTACTGAACATTGGTTGAAAGAACATTGGTTTGCCATTCAATCGGCTTATGCCAAAGCAGCGTATTTTGAATATTATGAAAGCGAGATGAAGGCTATTTTCGCAAAGCCTCCAACCTCCTTATTCACATGGAATATGATTTGGTTGGAATGGTTATGTACACAACTCAATTGGCAACCAGTAATTTCTTTTACGGATCAATATTTAAGCAACAACAATTTACCTGAACATGTTTGTGATATGCGCCATACCATCTTACCCAATATTACTTATACCAAGCAATTGAAACACCTACAATATTATCAGTTGTTTCAAGAAAAAAATGGCTTTCAATATAATTTATCAGTGTTAGATTTGTTGATGTCTACCGGACCAGAGGCATTGCAATTTTTAAAGCTTCTAAGTACCAAACTTTAGCAAAATATTTCTTGATTTATGTACTCTTTAAAACTTTTAAGCTTAGACGATGAAAAAATTTTGGTTTTTTTTAAGATGCTTATACCAAATTGACCATAAATTGAAACACAACTTTCGGTTTAATATCGGATGTTATCGAATCAAGTTCAGCGCAAGCTCTTCGTTAAAAATACTCGCTATAGTTGCTGGCTATCTCTGCTTTTGGAGCTCACCAAATTATTGCTAAAATTTTTGTATCACTTTTTACAATCAAATTGGTATCATTTATAGAATCAAATAATAAACATGTTCTTTATACAAAAGCAACTATTGTATTGTAGCTAAAAACAACAGTCAATTCTTTAATGATCTTTTTTTACTTCGCTTCTGCTCCTCATCGCGTATAACTGAAAGCACCATGTTTAGCCGGCACAACTCTCCTCCAGATAAAAACTTAACCCATTTGTTTTCTTTCAAGTTCATTTTTTTAAAGATGGCTTTTGCTGAGTTGCCTTGTTGGTATAAGTACGCAGCCTGCCCATAAAAATCTTGCAAAAATTGCAGCTTTTGCTGTAAACAAGTTTTTCCATTGCTAAACTGCGGATTGTGCGAACAAAACAACACTTCAAAATCGTAATGTAAAATATGTTTGATCGATTCAATTTGTTGTGCCATACTTTCCGCCGACATCAATAGTTTTATTCGATTAGCTACCCACAAATCTGCCGAAAACAACCAACCCTTGTTTTTTTCTAACAAACAAACCATATCAATAGCGTGCCCGGGTGCCGCAATAATGTCGAAACGGTGGTTGGGTGTTTCAATATAATCATCTTTGGTAATAACGGAAATAAAAGCTTGTGCCTTCCCCCAAATTAATTGTTGAACAAAACTAATTTTAGGAGGATGTTTCATCAACTCCGCACATTTTTTTGAGGCATACACCGTACAGTTAAAATGCTGGCTTAACAAACCGGCATTCGCTGTATGGTCTTCATGATGGTGGGTTAAAAATAGTTGCTGTACGTTTAACTGTTGAAGGGTGTTTAATATTTCTTTCCGCATATTGTAATGCCCGGTATCAATCAATAAACCATCTACAAAAAACATATGAACAAACATAAGTGGCTTACCAAAAGGCGAAGAGCCAAACTTGAAGCCTTGTACGGTGTTGAATTTGAAAGAATCGCTTAGTTTCATTTAAGCAGTTGGAATAAGTTGGTTATTGTAAACAAATTGGCAAAAGACAGTTGAATAAAGAAGAGAAGTTATTCATAAAGCTCCAAATCATCTAACACAATATTTTTACCAATCTTTTTTCCTCTCAAAACTACTTCCTCTTCAAAATAAGGTTTAACAACATCAGATAACAACCCTTTTGGAACTATGATTGTATGGTCTTTTTTTTCTTTGTCAGTTAACCTTATTATGTTATTCTTCGAATTTGCATAAGAAAGAACACCAATTAGTTCTATATATTCTGTTGAGTTATTATCTTCTGCATTTATTACTTCATTAATGTTGAAGTCACTTTTTATTTTAGTAAGGGGAACAGTATTAATTTGGTTGTTCCTTTTTACACTAAACCCTACAAGTTTAACTCTATCACCATCTGGAGCCAACTGCCTTGTTAGTGCAATAAAATTACGACGATAATCCTCCTCCTTAATAGTTTTACTTAGTTTATTTATGTTTCCTTCATTAAGAATTTTTATATTCTTGAGTAAATCGTCAATTAAATATTGCGGGCTTTCAGTTTCTCCATTTGACGGCTTGCTGAATTGTCCAAATCGAATGATTACTGCAAAACTGGCTTTTTTTGAAACCGATAAGAAAGGTTCGAATTCAATTACATTAGACTTCTTTTTTCTTCTTTTTTCTTTAAATGGAATATATTTGAGTCTATTAGCTGTTCTAAAG
Source organism: uncultured Chitinophagales bacterium (assembly GCA_938023075.1). Taxonomy (GTDB): domain Bacteria; phylum Bacteroidota; class Bacteroidia; order Chitinophagales; family JAHDHT01; genus CALHDG01. The sequence goes on along the minus strand of CALHDG010000005.1, from coordinate 22,379 downwards.
GCTAATTTCTCAATAACTTCTACGCGGTTTAAAAATTCATCACTTCTAACTATACCTCGACCCACTTCATTTCCAGAGAGACTTAACTGAATCTCATTAGAATCTAATTCACTTCCATTAGTTTCTACTCGTTTAAAAAAACTAACTTGTTGCAATACATCTCGCAATTCATTAGCTAATTCATCTGGTGGGTCACCCGCTAAACCAATCGCTATTAATTTTTCGGCTTCGCGTGTATACCCAGCTAACATAGCTAAGTTGGCAGAGCTTCTCAATAGAACAGTTCGAGTAGGCTCAACATTAGATTCTGAATTGAACTGCACAAAGGCTTTTTTCTCAAATTCAAAGGCTTTTCTGAAGTATTCAGAAACCATAGAAGGATCATCTCGTTTGGCAATAATTGCCAAATCGTTAAACTTCATTGCCTTTCTATGTAATTCCTTTACGGTCATATAATTTGGTATTCTGCCTTAGGGTTTCCAAACTCAACAACACAAATATGAACATTTAAACAGTTAGGTCAACTTTCCTCTGATTTAGGAAGCCTGTGTTTCCAAACTCAACAACACAAATATGAACATTTAAACCAGTTTCTTTCGAGACATTAGTTTGTCTAATTTTTGCGTTAACTCGGTTAGCTACAGTATTTGTTTTGCTTTCATTTAAAATTCCCGATATTTCTAATCGTTCTTTTCGTTGAAATATTCCAACATCGTTTTCTTCTCCTAACCAATAATCAAATCCTGTTCCTTTGCTCGATCGTTCAACACAATTATTTATTGATTCAATTTCGGCTAATTTTATCGCAACTCCGGTTGCAGCATATTCCGTAGCCTCTTGCATATCACTCCAATTCCTCTTAATTTGATTATTTACAACAGAACTCCAATTCAAAGATAATACTTTATTGCCTTGAATTGTTAATAAGTTCATTTGCACTCCGCTTTGATGATTTTGACTGTCTAAGCAAATTGTGCAGGCTTGAAGCAAAAAGCTGCCAAACTCTTCTGTTAATCCCATTATTCCTTTGCTTAGTGTGTCTAAATCTAATGTCATATTTATGGAACAACTATTTCTCGCTACTCAACTCATACTTCTTCATAAACTTCTCATACAACTCCACCTGTTTGTTACTTAAGTCAATCGCTCTGCCATCAATAAAAGCATAGTCAACTTGGTGGCTGGTGATTTCTAAAATATCACCTTTCGAAACAAATAAAGTGGCGGCTTTGCCTTTTTCTATAGAACCTACTTTGTTGTCAATGCCTAAAATTTTAGCTGGGTTTAAAGTCATGGCTTGTATGGCAGCTTCGGCATCTAAGCCATTCGCAACGGCAGTGCCGGCATGGAAAGGAAGGTTTCGCGTATCGCCAGAGAAATTAGGCGTAGAGAAAGCGAATACAACACCTGCTTTTTGAAAAACTGCCGGCGTGGTAAACGGCAAATCAATCGGGTCGTCTGCTTTAGCCGGTAAATTATGAACGGGTCTTAAAATAACCGGAATGTTTTTATCCGCTAACACATCACTAATCATGTGAGCATCTCTGCCACCAACTAATACCAATTGTAAGTTAAATTGTTCTGCAAAATCGATAATTCGAATCACATCTTTTACCTGATTGGCATTAATATAGGTGTTCACGGTTTTATCAAAGCAAGCACACATGGCTTTAAATTTTAAGTTGGTTATTTTAGGCGTGCCACCTTTACAATAGGCTTGTGCTTCGGTCATAAATTGTTCCAGTGCCGTTATGCTTTCCTCATATTTTTTATTTTCGTCAACGCCACCGCCTTCCCAAAAACCTTTGTATCGCCAGCGCGAGGGCCAGTTCATCCAAACGCCGTCATCTTCTTTAACAATAGCATCTTCATAGTTCCAGGCATCTAACTGCACTACCGAAGAAGTACCCATAATACGCCCTCCAGAAGGAACCACTTGAGCAATTAAAACGCCATTGCTTCTAACGGTTGGGGTTACTTGCGAATCGGCATTGTAAGCAATAATTGACCGTACGTTGGGATTAAAAGAGCCTACTTCCCGTGTATCGTTGGTAGCCCTAACGGCTTCTACTTCAATTAAACCCAAGTTGGTATTGGGGGCAATTAAGCCCGGATATACGTGAGCACCATTTAACTCATATACTTGGTAGCCTTCTTTTTCAACTTTGGTGGTGGTCGCATCGCCAACCATGGTAATTTTACCATTGTCAAATACAATTACGCTGTTTTCAATAACGGTTCCATTACCAATGTGCGCTACCCCATTTAGTAATAAAATAGGCTTACTTTGTTTTTCAGCTGGAGTAATTTGAGCTATAGTATAAGGTGCTATACAACACCATAATGCCAGTAGTTGAAATATCTTCATCATCATTTATTTATTTTGTAAAGATTATATGCAAATTTGGTGAAAATATTTGAATTGAAGTAATTTGGCAATTTTAAGGAATGATGAGAAAATAAATTTACCAGCTATGATAAAGCAATTTTTTGATAGACAAGGCGAAAAACGAAGGATTAGGAATGAAGAAAAAATAAATGTCCAAATTTTAGCAAAGAGATTTTTTGATGGACAAGTTAAAAAACGCCGGCTTAGCGGTGCTAAGCCGAGTATTTTTAATGAAGTAGATCGGAAAACCTCAAAGGTAAAAACGGACAGTTATTTTTGAATTATTCCTTAGTGGTGCTAAGACGAGGCATTTCAACAAAGTATATCGAAAAATGGCAAAGACAGAAATGTAGATTTATTTTTGTAGCATTACTAAAAGAAAGTTGATGGAGCGTATTAACTTAAGTTTCGGTAGTAAAGTAATTGCTATTCCAATGGAACTTGTTCCAATGTGTCAACAAATGCTTAACCACTTTACAACAACAAGTTAATAGGTTCACTTGGATGATTTTATGCTTTATATGTTGAATTAAGTTTACTTAACCTTATAGAGTACTTCAATTTCCATAAATAATTTATATTCAAGTTATTATGAAATAAATACTACTGCCGAAACTTAAGTTATTAATTTTACAACAAAACAAAGGCATACAATATGAAAACAAATCTACTTCTTATCTTATTAATTGTATACATCAATACAAGTATGGCGCAGGTTTGGCAAGGCAATTACTTTATAGAAAACCAAGCGGATGCTGATGCGTTTAAACAACGTTGTGCTTGTACAACTATTAAAGGAAGCTTAGATATTAGTGGTGAGGCGGTTCATTTAGATAGTTTAAGCTTGCTGGAAGAAGTAACCGACTTTGTTCAAATAGTAAACAACACCAATTTAGTTAGTTGCGAGGGTTTATCCAACCTAAAAAATATAGGACAAAGTTTGTATATCACCAATAATCCAGCATTAGTTAGCATGCCTAGCTTTAACATGTTGAAAAGTGTAGTGAGCATTCGAATTGACCATAATGATGCCATAGAAAAAATTGATGGCTTTAACGCATTGCCTTTTTGTCACGATTTAGCAGTTGATAATAATAAAAAGTTGAAAAGCATCAATGGTTTTACTGAATTAATCAATTTAGATCAGATATTGATAAAGAGCAATCAGTTGTTAAACGAAGTAGCTGATTTTCAGGCATTAACAAACATAGAATTTATTATTATTTATAATAACCCTTCTTTACAAAAACTTACAGGTTTTGATAACGTCAACAAGGTTGATGGGTTTGATATTCGTAGAAATAAGGCTTTAAAAAGTATCACTGGTTTTGAAAATTTATTAGAGGCTAATTACATAAGAATAAATGATAATGACGCCTTGGAAGATATTTCGAGCTTTGTAAAATTAAACGAAGTAGAACAGCTTTCTATTTATAACTGTAATATATTAAAGAAGATAGCCGCATTTAATGGTATTAAAAGGGCAAATGATATATACTTTACCGGAAACACCAATTTGCAAAAAATTGTGGGGTTCCAAAATCTTGAAGTTGTTGAGAGGAGCATCAATATTTTTGGCAATAATAACTTAATAAGCATTGAAGGCTTTAATCAATTAACTTATACTTCTTCCTTGTCTATACAAAACCGTAATTTACGAAAATTAGATGCCTTTAATAATCTTAAGGCAGTAGATATATTATCTATATATAATAACATACAATTAAAGAGCATTGAAAATTTTTCAAATGTAAGCAACATCAATGAGCTTCGAGTGAGTAACAACATTCAGCTTAGCGATTGTTGCTTGATCAATTGCTGGCTTGATAATGGTGTGTTTGATGAATCAGAAATTGTAATAGTAGAAAACAATGCGAATAACTGTATGAGTTTAGACAATATTAAAAACTTATGCATTTTTGAAGAGGTTGACTGCAGTAAGCAACAAAATGGATTAATTAATTTAAAAATAGACAATCCAATCTGGTCCAGCAATCAATTACATATTGAATTTATTAGTTATAAAGATCAACCGCTTACTTACCATATTGTAAACCTCAATAATCAATTGAATCTAACAGGGGAACTCACAGCAGTTTCAGGAAAAAATTTCAAAGTAATAGAAGTGCCCGACTTACAAAAAGGCTTTTATTTTTTAAGTATTAATAATAAAGATGCTATAGCAGCGACCAAATTTGTACAGTGGTAAAATGGCTTTTTCATTTATATTAACATCTTAAAAGGCAGTTTTTAACGTAAAATTAAAGTAAATAAAACAACAAGAACGCCAAGTAATCCATATCTTTGGCGTCGTTAAAAACCAGCCCCAAGCCAAAAAAAATTAAAGTATGAGAACTCAATACACATTATACATAGTATGCTGTTTGTTAGTAGCGCAATATTGTCTGGCTCAAACATCTATTAAAGATGCTCGTGCAGAGGGCGAAGGATCAATTGTAACCGTACAAGGGGTAGTTACCTGTTCAGCTGAATTTAATGACCGTTTGCGATACATTCAAGATGAAACCGGCGGCTTAGCTATTTTTAGTGATGATATTGCCATAGCCGAACCGGGTTATGAAATTAAAGTAAAAGGTACGCTTACGCAATTTAATAATTTGTTAGAGTTGGTCGATTTAAGTTCGTTAGAGATTATCAGAGAAGATGCCGAAATACCAGCACCTAAAGTGGTCGAAAGTTTATCAGCTGGCTTTAGTGAAACGAATGAAGGACAATTGTTAAAATTTGAGAACATTACCTTTAATGACAATGGTACTTTTGATGCAGGCGGCAGTGCTAATTATGTAATTTCTGATGGACAAACTGAAAAAGAAGTGCGTATTTGGGGCAACACCAATATTGGAGGTACGCCGATACCAGCCGACCCCATCACCTTAATAGGCGTTATGGGGCAATATCAAGATACTTATCAATTGCAACCCCGCTCTGTAATGGATATTGTTTTTGCCACCGGCAAACCAGTTATTGCTTCGGCCTTAACGCAAAAAAATATTAGCCAAACCGGTTTTGAAGTTTGCTTTACCACACAAAACCCTGGTACTACCGTAATTAAATGTACCGATGAAGATGGAGCAACCGTAGAAGTAAGTGATGAGGAATTGAAAACAGATCACTGCCTTACTTTAGATGGCTTAAAACCGGCAGAAATTTATGAAGTTACAGCTGAATCTGCAGGTAGCGAAGGAGAAGTTTCATCCTCTACGGCTTACTATATGGTCACCGAGTCAGCCTCTTCCGGTGCTATCGAAGTATATTTCAATAATCCAGTTGATGTTACCAAAGCAACCGAACAAGAAGCCAACTACAGCGATAACTTCCCCCAAATAGTTATTGATCTAATCAACAAAGCAGAGTCTACTTTAGATATTGCTATATATAATTTGGATGATAAAAATAATATTATTTCAGCAATTAATGATGCACACGCTAAAGGAATAACCGTTAGAATGTTAATTGATAGTGGGGTACAAGATTTTAGAGCAGCCAGCATTGATGTTGGAGACGGCAACTTGAAAATTAGCCCGCCTTCGCAAAGCCAAGAAGATGGCATTATGCACAACAAATTTATTGTAGTAGATGCCCATCACGAAGACCCCAACAAATCTTACCTATTAACCGGTTCAACTAATTGGACGGATAATCAACTGAATGTCGATCCAAACAATATTATCATTGTACAAGATCAAAGCCTGGCAAAAGTATATACCAAAGAATTTGAAGAAATGTTTATTGATGAATTATTCGGTTCAGAAAAAAAGGCAAATACCCCAACGGCGTTAAAAGTGGGTGGTAAAAATGTATCGGTACATTTTAGCCCAAGCGATGATGTAGAAAATGTAATTAAACAAACCATTGCTACAACCGATTTTAATTTATATGTTGCCTTACTATCTTATACACGCTTCGGCATTTCATACGACATTCGAGGTTTGATTGAAGAAAACCAAATAAATGCCTATGGTATTATTAACGACACTTCTAGTGCGGGCGGTTTTGCTTACAGCATTTTAGATGAAGCATCACCAGAAGAAGCCGTTGTGTTAAATCAGCAAAACAACATCTTTCATCATAAATATCTAATAGTAGATCCTAATCATCCCGATTCCGATCCAACCATTTTAACCGGTTCGCACAATTGGAGCACGAGTGCACAAACCCGCAACGACGAAAATATTTTAATCATTCATGATGCCAATGTTGCCAATCAATATTATCAAGAGTTTGTTGCCCGTTTATTTGAAAATGAAGGAATGATCACCAATATTGCCTCACTAAATTTGGTTTCCAAAGAGGTTGGTATTTATCCTAATCCGGGTAATGCCCTAACCACTTTGCAATTTCAATTAGGCCAAGCACAAGCCTATCAAATTGACATTGTAGATGTAAATGGCAAAATCATAGAGCAACTGTACGGCAAAGCCACTGCGGGAGCCAATCAAATTCCATTAACAACAAAAAACCTGACCAAGGGCATGTACTTTGTACAATTGCACTTTAACCAACAGTTAGATGCCATTATGCCTTTGGTTATTGCCGAATAGAATATAACCAGTTAAATTTTTTTTTGAAGCGAAACTAGTTGGGTTCATCACTAAGGGTAGTCCTGCTTTCCGCTCAAATGTTGCGCTTGGCTACAAGGCTTTGCTGCAAGCAACATAACCGCTGCAATTCTATCTAAGTGCCTTTCGCCATATTGAATGTCATTTGTTTATACATTAAAAATAATTCAACATTCATTATTCGTTAATCGATATTCGTTATTCATTAAATGGTCAACCAAAAAATATCGAATATCGAACACCGAATTTTGAATGACGAATTTTTCGATTCGAGAAACTACTCTTAGCTGCTAAACAACCCAATGCACTTTAAAGCTGTTGGCTTGGCAATCGGGGCTAAATTGCCAGGTTCGCTGCGTTGTAGTAGACAAATCGTATTTGACTATTTATTCCTCTACTTTGGAATTGTAGTTATAATTTTTGTCAGATTGCCATATTAAGAATATAATGTAGACTAAATAAATTTTCCAACTCTTGAATTGGAACTTTTGTACTGTGATTTTCAAAAAAAGAAAGAAAAGATTCTGTCAAAATATATAAAATTTGGATTGAGGATAATGAAGAATCAAAATATGAATTCAACTTAGATGTAGATTATACAAATATTGACAAAATTAAAATTAGAGAGTCTGGTAAAAAAAACAAAAATTCTCAATATGAATAATTCAAAAATAACTGTCCATTTTTACCTTTGAGATTTTCCGGTCTACGTCATTAAAATACTCGTCTTAGTACCACTAAGCCTGCGTTTTTTAAACTTGTACATCAAAAAATCTCTTTGCTAAAATTCGAACATTTATTTTTTCATCATTCCTTAAGCAAGAGGCTAAATTACAGTAATCGTGTATTTGTCGTTCAACTGTCAGTTTCTTATTCTATTAACACCTAAATTTGAGTAATTAATTTGATAGATTAATACTCACTAAAAATAGATTATGCCACACTCAATTAGTCAAATTATATGTTTACCTCGTACTATAATGCCCAATTGAATAAACTTGTTCAGTACTCTTAATAATTGGTACAGCAATGTTTAAAACTAATTTCAAACAACAAATAGGACAAATATACCTATATATTTTTAATTTATTTAACTTAAAAAATTTTAAAATGAGAATTTTTACACTATTATTATCAGCTATGTTCGTTGGCTTATTAGCTTATGGTCAACCAACTTCTGGTTTTCTTGATTTTGGAACCTCAAATTCACAGTTGACTCGAGGTCATACTAAAATAACTGAGAGGACTAGTAACAATAATTTTAGATGGACTAACCGAACCTCGCTTAGTAGCAGAGACCGAGGACGTACTTCTGGAGTTAACGAAGCAAACAGAGACTTAATTCAAAGCAGTAAACCACGCACCTTCGAAGCAAGGGTGAAAAATGGAACCTATAATGTTCGGGTAACATTTGGAGACAGAAATTTTCGTCACGACAGAATGCGTGTGAGAGCAGAAACCGGTGCAAATGCGGTTACTCGAGGTAATATAACTACTAATGCTAAGCAATTTAAAACTGTAAGATTTAATGTGCAGGTTAGAGATGGACGATTAACTCTGCGCTTTTATGATGATGGAGGAAGTGATGCTAATTGGGCAGTAACTCGTGTTATTTTTGAGCAACTTGTCCCAATTGGAAGAGGCAAACTTGGTAACGTAAATGATATTCAAGAGATGACAGTTTATCCAAATCCGGCAAACGAAATGCTTACTGTTGCGTTTGAAAGCCCTGCCACAAGTACAGGTACTCTTCAAATTCACGATTTAGCTGGCAGAATAGTTAGCGAACCACAAAATATAGCCGAGTTAGATAATACGGTTCAAGTTCAAGTAGATCATTTAAATGCGGGTGTGTATATGGTAAATGTAGTATTGGAAGATGGCACAGTATTTACAAAACGTTTCAACAAAACAGACAAATAATTTTTGTTTGAGATATACTTGATTAGGCTGAATTTTAAACTTTTTGACTAAGGCTTTTGCACTTATACTTCTTCAAAAAATAGCTCCACTATGAAGAGATTTTTTGAATCGCCTAAGCACAAAATCCAGAAGGAAAAAAGCCCAAAACTCAACCTAAACAAGTATAGAATTATAAGTAATTAATAAAATAATAGTGATGCGTGCTTACAAAATATAGGTAGCATGCATCGCTATTTTACATATAGCCGTACTGAAAAAACCTACAAACTAAATAGTAATACCAATTTGGACAAGTTTATCAAAGTGGTTGTTACTTTTTGTTTTTGATTGTCTCTGTTTTTTTCTTGCTACGAAGAACCAAAGTTTATAAACTAGCCCCGATTGCAGCGGTTATGCCATTTTGAGTGGCTTTTGCAGCGTTGGCAAATGGCATTTGAGCGGAAAGCGGGACGGGTGTTACTATAAAGCATAATAGGTTCGCTTCAAAAAATATCAAAAATGTGTCAACTATTGTATAGTTTAGATAAACTTGTTCCAATTTGCGTATAAAAACTGACACTAATATTTTGAATTTATTTTGAGGTGATTGAAGTAAAAGCCCCACGCATCCTCCAACTTCGGTACAACGAGTATTTTTAAAGAAAAACATGTGCCCTCAACTTGATTTAGTAGCTACCCACAAAAACCAATTTTGTGTTATATTTGTAATCAAATTTGGTATAGTAATGCAAATTTACTTTTGTATTACTAAGCTCAACTCAATTTAGATTTTTTCTTCATCAACTTAATATAAAATATTTTACATGAAAATTATTAATTTATATAAGATGGATAATAATAATTTCGCTCTTATTCAAATAAAAAATATAGCTATTGCTTGCTGCCTGTTGTTTTTTGTAAAAGTTAGTGCTCAAACTACTACCGTTTCTTTAAATGAAGAAATTACTATTGAAGAAGGAGAAACGGATTTTGAAAAAACTAACGATACACCACAAACAGCAATATTTATTGAAAATTTAAACAGTAACAATATAACCGGTAAAGCTACCATTAATGGTAGTTTTAATATTGCAGCTGTGCCAGAAACACCAATTAGAGATTTAGGTATGTTAGAGGAAGCACCAAATTTTGATAACGGAACAATTTCTACAGCAACCGACTTAAATTTACCAGAAACTTCCGAAATAATAACCGGAACAGGTTTTATTGGAGATGGAGCTAATTCGTTTGCGCAGACCGGTTTTGGAGACCACGACTATTATGCCATATCTTTAAAAGAAGGACAAATGTTAGATATTGAGGTAATAGCAGATGATGAAGAAAACTTAATAAATCCAAATATTTTTATCATCCATCCAAACGACCCTTTATTTTTAGGAGTACCATTAAGCGCTTTTAGTTCGTTTGTAGTTGCTGAAACTGTTGGCAATGCAAACATTGCATCGTTAAAATTTGTGGCACCCGAAGATGGAATATATTACTTAACAATTGGTGCTTATAGTGTTGAGTTGCCTTCTACTCCTTTTTCGCCGGTTCCAAATTCAACCTTATCTTTTTTTTTAAATCCAGAAAATCCGGAACTTAGAGAGCCTTCCCTAAACGAAGGACCTTATTCATTTAATATTACTTTTATTAGCAATGAACCGCTTAATGATATTGATCATTATTCAATAGATGTAAAAAAAGGTGATGTAATTGCGATGGGAATTGAAGGACCTATAGAGGAAGTGAAACTTTTTGGACCTGCCAATGAATTTTTAATAGGACACGATGGTTTTGCTACTATCGCATTTGCTGCTGATTCGCCATTACCAAAAAGAAGAGGCGTAGATATGTATTTATCTTACATTGCAACAGAAACAGGTAAATATACTTTTAGTTACACCTCTGCTATAGTGGGGGCATATAATGCCGAAGTGGTGGTATCGAGGCCAGGGTCAGAAATAAATAAAGGACAAAAACAAATAGTATATTTAGATTTTACCGGGGCAGAGTATACCGAGTCGCAATTTTTAGAGGGCTTCGATAATTTTACAGAAGAAGAATTAAAAATACGTAACCTGTCGCCTTTAAGTGCCTATATGGAAAATTGGGGTTTCGAAAACACCAAAAGAAACAGAACGCATTTAGCCTATAAAATAACACAGGTAGTTAAAGAAAATTTTAAAGACATCTTAGTTTCAAACGTCAATCCAAATTCTAATATTATTATAATAAGTGATTTTGGCAGTACCTTTTTAGGCAACACCATTCCTAAATTTTTAGAATCTTGCCAAATACCATACAGCAGGCTAATTGTTGGAGGTTCAAAAGAAGAAGCTGGCATAAACACGATAGGCAGGGCAACCATTGTTGATGTAGGTAATTATAGTTTAGATGACTTAGCATTTGTGCTATTAGACGGTTTGAGTGAACCGCTTGATTCCTTACAAGATGCCAATGATTCTATAAACTCAGTACCTATTGCCGAAGGAGAAAGCAAAGAAAATTTAGTAGCCACCATTGTTGGAAATATCGCTTCGCATGAAATAGGACATTTTTTAGGTAACTATCATACTTCAATAAATGATGTTCCCTCATTAATGGATACCGGTAGCAATTTATTTAGAAACGCTGGCATACCACCTGGAGGTAAATTTGGCGATGAAAATAATTTTGATTTAGATTTTGTTGAGGACGAACACGACCCTGCCGTAGCTTTAGATTTTATTGAAGGCTCAAAAAATAACACCATAAACAATACCGCATGGGGTTTAGACTTTATGCCATTTAATGGTTACAGACTTAATAGTAATAATACAAATTTTGAGATAGAAGAACAATTAAAAAGTTTTGAAAAAGAAGTGATAAGCGAATTAAATTATATAATTAATACACCCAATATATATAATTATCCCAATCCGGTGCCCGCAGATGGTATTACTACCTTGTATCTATCGGCTAAACAATCTGGCAAAGCAACCATTAATTTATGGAGCTTGAAAGGGCAAAATTTAGGCTTAATATTTGAAGGAACAGTACAGCAAAATGAAACTACAGAAATTCAGTTAAATACCCGTAGTTTTAATTTGCTAGCAGGTATGTATTTTTATACCGTAAATATGCATAACCAAATATATAATTATAAATTGATTATAAAGTAGCCGTACTTTTATAACCTTACTAAAAATCTTTGGTATCAGATAGTTTAGCTGTATATAAAATATATGTTATTACAAATTCATATTCAATCGAACTAAAAAGTACTATGCCAATTTGATTATTAAAGGTGACCTAACAATTTGAGAATTATTTTGGTGAGTTTCAAACACAACGCTTGGAGACCAATAATAAACCAAAATTTTGGACAAGTATATCTAAGGATATGAGGAGAAAATAAATCTACTTTTTATGTCAAAGTCATTTTTTGACTGACGAGGAGAAAAACATAATCATAGTGGGGCTAAGACGAGGCTTTTCAATCCCGAAGCTTCGGGAAAAAATGGCAAAGACAGAAATGTAGATTTATTTTTGTAGCATTCCTAAACAATAAAGTACGGTACATTTTTTTTTGATGTTTTTTGAAGCGAAACGATTTAGCATTATAATATCACCCGTTCCGCTTTCCGCTCAAATGCTGCCATACACCCCAACGCTTCAAAATGGTGCACTTCAAGCAGCATAACCGCTACAATTCTATCTAAGTGTCGGCAACCCGTCTAAGCCCGGACACCCGCGTCATACTGAGATTTATGGAGCGAAGTGGAATAAATGCTCAGTATCCCCCAACCACTTCGACCATAGTTAGCATAACCGATACGCTGTTTCAATCTTACAGATTCTGAGCAAGCTACTTCACTTTGTTCAGCATCTTCTCAGATTGACGGTTTTTGTCCGGTGTTAGACGGGTAGCCTAAGTGTCTTTCGGCATATTGAATGTCATTTATTTATACATTGAAAATAATTCAACATTCATTACTCGTTAATCGATATTCGTTATTCATTAAATGCTCAACCAAAAAATATCGAATATCGAACACCCAATTTTGAATGGCGAATTTTTCCATTCGAAATACAACACTTAGCTGTTAAACTACCCAATGCACTTTAATGCTCTTGGTTTAGAAATCGGGGCTAGATTGGTTAATTCGCTCCTTCGTTAGCCGGCTATTTTTTGTGCATTACAAAGGCACTTCTTGAGCATTCTCGTTGCAAACGAGGATGAGATAGGGGTTTTAAAGCTATGAAATCAAATGGTTTTCATTTCAATGTGTATATCGAAAAATAGCAAATACACATGTAGATTTATTTTTGTATCAATACAAAGAGTAAGATTAGAAGCGAAACGATAAAACGACTTGGAAAGGGGCTCCCCGCTATCCGTTCAAATGCTGCGGCTAGGCTTCAGTTGCCAACGCTTCGGGCAGCATAACCACTACTATCGGGGCTAATTTGGAGGCTTCGGTGTTTTGTTGCAAGGTTTTTTTTTGTGCGTTGGAAACGCACTTCTCAAGCATCCTCGTTGCAAACAAGGGCGAGATTTGGGCGAAACTTGTGTAATATTGAGTTAATTCAAACTTTAAACAAGTGCAGATTATATTAATGCGAAGTTGAAAAGCTAGGCAAAAAAAGCCCACTTAAATTAAGTGGACTTTTATATATACTTTTAAATATTCTCTAAGGTCTTCTTTTAGTAATGGTAAACTCTCCAAATTGATTAATACAGTTTACAGGTGGGCAGCATTCTTCTGGGTTAGAAGTAACTGTATTCCCTACAGCTAAACAGGTAGGGTCTGCATCTTCTATACAGCGGCTCATCACCATCATACTCATTTCAGCATTATAGGCAGGTGTAGTTGCACTCCAATTGGCTCCGCCATCTGTACTCCATTCAAGGGTATAACCAACTCCACAAGCTTGCACAATAGTAAAGGTACCATCTATATCTGCCGCACAGTCATTATCTGTAACGGCTATTTCAGGATTAGGGGCAGCACAAGCAGTACAATCTTCCACACAAATATTTACTGATAAATTAAACGGACCGCAGACGCTATTGCCGGTTCCATCTGAATTTAACGAAAAAGTACCACAGCCTTCTGCAGTAACTGAAATAGAGCTACTGCAATCATCAAACGTAAATCCTGCTGCGTTAGTAACTTCTTCTTGCCAACTACCACCACACAATGGTCCTTCACATGGGTAAAAATTACGTAAAAAGATTTGTGAACTTATATCGCTAAGGCATAAAGTAGTATCTATTGCCACATTTCTATTGGTTGGACAACATTCAATAGAACTTGAAATGGCTTTTGAAAAGCCATCATCTATACTCAAATCAGGTCTATAAGTCATGGTAGCAGCTTCATAAACCCCAATACATACCGCATTTTCATCTTGAGAAGAAACGTACAAGAAGCCATCAATGTAAATCAAACCACTAATTGCATTTATGGTATCACTACCAAAACCCAACAAATTACCTGAAGAATCATACTTATAAACATTATCGTTAGTAATAGAGGCGATATAAATATTACCAAATTCATCCTGATCAATTCCTACGGCTGCTGGTACTTCTGGTGCATTAAAGATGGGAGTTAAAGAGTTAGTAGGCGGATCTGTAAACAGAGATGGATCTGCTGGAAATTGGTAGACATTTCCTGTTTGTTGTCCTACACCGTACACTAATCCATCTTCCCCTAAAGAAGTTGCCCAGGTTTGTGCTGGTCCGTCCGTATCCAGTTGACCAATAAAATCTCCGGTACAAACATCAAATGCTTTCCAGCCGCCTGTGTTATTGCCGCCCGAATATAAATTGGTATAGAAAACTCCATCTACAATAACATGATTTTGAGTTTGAACATTGAAAGGTGTAAAATCAATAAAGTTACCATCACAATCAAATTTATAAATTTGAGAAGCAGCATCATTGCCAGCAACTAATGAGCCTACATATATATTTCCATTAATATCAGAAGATAGCCCGTGTGCCTCATTAACACCCGTAACCCAAGGAATAGCAACTGCTGTTAATGAACCATCTGGATTTACGCTAAACTTTTCAACCAGATTACTTTTTGGAACATTAACATAAACCATATCTATACACTCGCAAGCGAACTGACAATCTTGTGCAGCCATTAAAACGGGCACATCAATAAAGCAGTTTGCACCAAACCATAATCGAACGGTGTAGTCTTGTGGTCCACCACTCAACCCCGTTGCAATTTGTTGGGGTATTGCCCCAACAGTAATATTGCTTGCATCATTAATGTCAGTTGGTCCTGTGTAAGTACTGCCTACTGAAAAATTTACTGTACTTGCCCCATTAGCATTAACAAGGCTTAAATAACCATCATTACTTGCCACATTGTTAGTACAAGTTGGGGGAATGGCATAAACAGCAGGCTCAGTAGCTATTCCATAAACTTCCACTTCTGCTAAATCTAACCTGTCGGTAGAACCAGTAGGACCTGCCGAAATTCTAACTGTTTGCCCTTCTACTAAGCCCACCTCTATACATTCTTGTGCTGCAGCGTCAGGTATAGTGTAAGTAAATACTACATTTCCGCCAAAATCCAATATTTCTACAATAGCTCCTTGTATTCTATCTTGGCAACAATCGGTTCTGGAGTTTACAATAATATTACTGATGCTTACAGGTTGCCCTAAATTAACCTGCCACCATTGAGGAAGACCAGCACCATTACTAGCGTAAAAGGTATTTGTATTATTATCATTTGCAAAACTTGGGGAAAACCCCAGATCTTGTGTTAAACTTGAAGCCGTTCCTGAAAGAGCAAAATTAGTTAATGATGGACTACAGCATTGAAGATTGTAAGGATATTCAGTCAATTCGATACTTGCAATTGGGGTTCCTACTTCAAGTTCCCAATCACCATTTGTTCCTGTTAAATCATCGGACGCCGCTATTGAAATGCCCAATTGGTTTTCCAAATAAGTTAATGCATCTCTGCCTTGTTCGCCTTTAGCAAAATTACATCCATAAATATTAAGATAAGCATATTTAGCATCACCATAATTTTTTATCCACCAATCACCAATTTGTTGGCTATTCATCCAAGTACCATTAATTAACAATTGACCCGGTTTACCGTGTGAAAACAGGTGGAATACCTCGCCAGCTTGGTTTAATTGTTCTTTTACCAAGTATTCGAAATCTTTAACATCCTTATCAACAAAATAAGACGGACTAAGGCTTGTTTTTAAACTTTCTTTATTATCAAAATCATAAGCGAAACTGTAATTCGCTTGAAAGGTTAAAAAACAAATTAAAATAAATAGTATATAATTTTTACAACAAAATTTTTTTAAATTTAACATACAATATTTTTTTAAATAGATATACAATTGAATTTCATATTTAATTCAGCTTATTATATATACGTACTATAAAATAACTTGTTCAAATATAGATACAATAATTTTATTTGTATATTTTTAAATATAAAAAAAGTGAAATGAAATGAAAAAATTCAACAAAACCTGTTGCAAAATATACTTTTTTAGGTTGAGCTTTGGGCTTTTTTTACTTCTGGATTTTGTGCTTAGGGATTGTGAATAAATAACTTACCCATTTAGATTAGTTCTTTTTCTCCCTGTCTTCGTTGAAAAGCCTCGTCTTAGTGCTACTAAGACTGCGTTTTTCGCCTCGTCAGGAAAAAAAATAATCTACTCCAATTTGAGTAATTTATTTTGTCACCATCCCTTAGTAGTCAGTCAAGCTGATACTGTCGGTTAATTTGGCAAAATTTAAATGATTACTTCGTTGGAGAACAGAGCTAAGGCTATGCCTCGTAACCTCCGCCTCATACTCGTCCGAATTTTACTTAAATTTATTCGACACTATCAACTTGAATAAGTATTTAGACGATTCAAAAAATCGCTTCATAGTGGTGCTATGGAGCTATTTTTTTGAAGAAGTATAAGTGCAAAAGCCTTAGTCAAAAAGTTTAAAATTTATCCTGATCAAGTATAATAATATACCCAACTAAACCTCGGCACTATTTTTGTTGCTGTATATTGTATATTTAAAATGTTTAATGTATTCGGCAATGTCAACAAAATTGGTCACTATTTTAGTTTCAACACTTCTCTTAATCAACTTTAATCTATCGGCTCAAACCTCTATATATGTTGCGCCTTATGGTAATAATGCAAATTCTGGAAATTGCGATGCACCGGTTGCAACCTTGCAGCAAGCTGTTGTTCTTTCAAGGTCAACAGGTATCAAATCTATTTTAATTTATAAAGGAAGATACCACTTTAATGAAACCGTTAATTTGGATGCACAAGACGCCGGGCTAAGTATAAGCGCTTACGAAGATGACCAGGTAATATTTGATGGAGGACTAAATATAGAGGCAAATCTTTTTTCGCCGGTAACCACCAACTTGGGAGGGAGAATTAAAAACTCTGTGGTCAATAATATATATGCTGCCCAAATATCCGATGTTCAACTTGTGGCTATTCTGGCTCAGAGCAAAGCTAAGCTCTCTTTTAACGATAAAGCTATCAATATTGCTCGTTATCCGAATGAAGGAACAGTTGTTTTCACTGAAGATGATTTAATTAGTTCTATTGAATCTGTACGAACCGATGGTACACACGCCAATCCAGTAGGAGGCGCATTTGAAATGGTTAGTGCATTTCAAATTAATAATGCAGCGTGGGAAGCTGAAATACAAAGACACCAAAAAGCGGAAATAACCGGGTATCATTCATCACCGTGGCTCAAAGAGTATAATCTTTTAGCATCTGTTCAATATAATAACAACCACATCCGAATGGTTAATGGAAGCGCTTATGGTATTGATAATATAAAAGGAAGAGGATTTACTTATTTTACCAATATTCTTTATGAGTTAGACAGTCCCGGGGAATGGTTTTTCGATGAAATAGACAACATTCTTTACCTATATCCACTGGGCACATTTACCGATGAAAGCTTAATTAGCTTATACGCAGGACCAGAGTTGATAAACATCAAAAACACCGCCAATATTACCGTTGAAAATTTGACTATACAAAATATTTTTGGCAACGGCGTAAATGGTCTTGGTGCTATTGATGTGCGATGTAGTGACAATGTTCATATAGCCGGAATTACCTTTAAAAATATAGATATCGCTTCATTTAATTTTTGGAGTGATGTGACGAATAGCGGGGCGAAAAGTTGCGACTTAATTGATGCCGGAGGCTCACGTTTGTATGGAGGTAGTTTCAGTAACAATCACGTAACACACGGTAATAATTATATAGAAAACTGTCATTATACAAAAATTTATGCCAAAGACGAATATGGGAAATTTTGTGGGATAGCCGGAGCAGGACAAATATTTAAAAACAATCTTTGCCATAATACCAATGGACAGCCATTGACCTTTCGAGGTATTGATCATACCTTAGAAAAAAATGAATTTTTTAATACCGGAGTAGAAGAAGGCGACGGAGGAGCATTTTATACAGGCAATCAAATGTGGAATAATGGCAGTATCATAAAAAATAATTTTTTTCATCATATTATGAGTTTAATCGGTAATGTAGTGCCAAGAGCGGCAGTTCATTTAGATGATAATACTTGTGGTGTAGATGTTATTGAAAATATGTTTTATCGTGCAGGAAGAGGAGTTCACGGTCATGGAGGTGCTCATCGTACTATAGGTAATATTGCTATTAAAAATTGGCTAGGATTTAGAGCCTTTATCAGAGAAGCTGGCGACCCTCTTTTGATAAGTAATTATGCAGATAATATGGCAGAATTACAAAACGACCCATTGAGTTCAAAAAAAGAAAACTATATTGGCAGAGCCTTGCAGGTTACCGGAGTAGATGGCTGGGAAGTTGGAGTCAATTCAACCAATTGGATTAATAGATTTTCTCCATTTTGGCTAAATCGTTATCCAGCATATGGTCCTATGATGACCGCTTATTTTAACGGGAAAGAAATGTTACCCTACCAATATGAGTTTAAAAATAATTTTTATTTCGACAACGAAAGCAACGATTTTTGGATGTCTTCAGTTGTAGACCAGCAGAATAACAACCAAACTAATTTAAGTATTTTTAAAGACCCAGCCACCCTCAACTTTAACTATAATGGTACGCAACCATCCGATGCACCCAATATTCCATTCGATTTAATTGGCTTGTACACGGATCAATACCGGTGCGCCATCCCCCAAAAAGCTATTTACAGGAAAGCTGTTAATGATTATTTTGCCAACAGAAAGGTACACAATGAGCCTTTAAATTACAACACCAGAAATGCCCTAACCTATTATA
This sequence comes from uncultured Chitinophagales bacterium, assembly GCA_938023075.1. Classification (GTDB taxonomy): domain Bacteria; phylum Bacteroidota; class Bacteroidia; order Chitinophagales; family JAHDHT01; genus CALHDG01. The sequence continues at coordinate 3,200 of CALHDG010000005.1, read as the reverse complement.
ATTCTGGTTTAGCTGTTTATAGTACAATTCCTTGTAGTGATGTTATTGTTGTTGATTCAGTACCAAATTCATACCATTTCGATTTTGGTACAGCAAGCTCACCAGTAGGTAACCCCGGTGTAGCTGCGGGTACCTACACACAAATTACGCCAACAACCAACAAACTAAATTATGGATGGGTGACAAACAATAATGTAAATGCAACAGATAGAGGCGGTAACTCTGGAGCAAATGAGATAAATCGAGATTTTGTATTTTCAAGTGAACCCAATATTTTTGAAGCAAAAGTAAGTAATGGTAATTGGCTTGTAATGATAAACATTTCTGATACTCAAACCTCTTTTGATAATATACAAGTGAAAGCAGAAGGAAAAATTATCTTTACTGATATTAATATTACACCGTCTGCAGGTTTTGAAGCCTCAAAAGTTATTGATGTTACCGATGGCAGGTTAAGTTTAGAATTTTCTGATTTGGGAGGAATTGAGCCTAATTGGCTTATCAACAGGGTGGTACTTACCAAAACAAATGCACTTGCTGAATGCGACATTAACTGTGAAGGAGAAATTATAGACAGTGATAATGACGGTATATGCAATACCAATGATTCCTGCCCTGTACTAGAGCAATCGCTTATTGGCACTAGTTGTAATGATGATAATCCATGTACTATTGATGATGTATATACAACAACGTGTGAGTGTATAGGTATATTAAATGGCGTTCAGCCTGTTAGCGGATTGGCAAGAGACATTGGCTATGGTGGTGGAAAAATATTTATAGTTGGAAATAACAACCAAATTTATCAATACAATCCATGCAATCAAAATTGGGATTTATTTTCTTCTTCACCACTCGCAAAAAGAATTGATGTAGATGGTTTAGGTAATCCATGGATTATTGCTACTAATAATACCATCTACAAATGGGATGCGACTTCATTTGTCAAGCTTCCTGGAGAAGGAATAGACATTGGAATCAATCTGACACAGGTGGGCATTATAGGCACCAATAAAAAAATCTACAAATGGGATGGCAGCAATTGGAATATGTTAGATTTCTCCTACCCAAATATGAGAAAAATAGCTATGACCTCAACCGGGTTTGCCCGCTCAGTTGGAGAAGATAATATACTCTATTGGGAACAAAGTGGCGGTGTTTTCCCAAAAGGAAATTTTACTTGTGAAGACGTTGGTATTAAAGAAGGGGCAACATCATCATATGTTTTATCTAACAATGGTAACATTTACACCTATGTGGGCGGTGGTAATTATGCTTTAGTACTAGAAAATGGTGGTGGAATTAATTTTACAATATCAAGCGATGATGACTTTTGGTTAACTCAGGCATCTTTAAATATCAAATTATCTGAAAATTGCAAGGTACAAAAGCGATTTGAAATTGTTACCAACCATCAGGCAAGAGATATTGGTACTGGAGGTGCAAAAACGTTTATAGTTGGTAGCGATAGAAAAATTTACCAATACAACAATTGTAATAATGTCTGGAATTTATTTTCATCTGCTCCATTGGTTGAAAGAATTGATGTGGATGGGAATGGGCATCCGTGGATTATCGCCACCGACAATACTATTCATCAATGGACCGGTAATGGCTTTGCAAAACTACCTGGCTTAGGAATTGATATAGGTGTAAACGATAATAAAATTGGTGTAATTGGAACCGATAATAAAATTTATAAATGGAACGGTACAAATTGGGATTTATTAAACTTTAACTACCCTGATATGAGCAGAATTGATATGACTGCAAATGGGTACGCCAGGGTGGTGAGTACAGCCGGCATATCTTATTGGGATCAAGGTACCGGAGTCTTTCCAAAAGGAGATTTTAAGATTAAAGATGTAAGTACAACAAACAAAGCCAATAGCGGATTTGTATTATCGGACAATGGTAGCATTTACACTTATATAGGTGGCGGAAATTACGAGTTAGTTGGCGGATATAATGGAGCTAATTTTACTATATCAAATACAGGTGATATTTGGATAGGTCAACAAAATTCGGCTGTTTCTCTAAATCGCAATTGCTCCATTTCGCCTTGTTTACCGTGCAGTATTTGTAATGATGGTGTACCAAATGCCTGCAACGATTGTGTAGAGTACATTATTGAAGACCAAAATTTGCATTCGACACAATCACATGCTGCATACATTGGTTTAGAAAGTAACTTGATTATATCTTCTGGTACTTCTGTCTGCTATACTGGCGGGGAATATATTTTGATGGAAGACGGCTTTGAAGTTAAATCGAATACCGACTTCAAGGCACAGATAAAGAATTGTAATTTAACTGATTAGAAATTTTTAGAAATTGTTGAAAAGAACTTATGCAACTCAATTGCTAAGTTTTTCTTTTTAGTATAGTCTAAGTAATCAGTCAAGCTCATACTGTCGGTTCGGCCATAGCTTTGGCTAAAACCTTCACCTACTAAACAAGATTCGTAAATCAACTTGGTAAAACTACAAAAAGGTTTACTGGTATCAGGCGGTTATTTTAAAAACTTTGCGGACAACAACTATGAATTTTCTGTTGAAGCCTATTACAAAAAATGAAAAATCAGATTGAATTCGGAGCTTCGAGTTTGTGTAGCTATTGATGGAGATGCGGTTGAGGAAAGTGTAGAAGCCAAGTTGATTCAGGTTTTGCTATTTCCGGTGCTGCCATCACCAACCTGGAATTTTAAGTTTTAACGTTTTTGATTTTATACGCATCTTAAATCATACCAATTTTACATCAGTCAATTTGCTTCAACAATTTTTGAGCGTTCTCATATTTTTCTTCACCTTTTTTAATTTGCAACAAGGCTTTTTTAGTAGCTTCATGATCTTCTTTTTTAAGATAGGTTAAGGCTAAATACCAATGAGCAATGGCTCGGAAAGCAGTATGACCGGCAGCCAGATTAAAACTGTTGGTGGCTTCCTCTAACTTGTTTAACTCAAACTCAGTTGAACCTTTTGCCAGTAATGCTTTGGGTGAATTTTGATTGGTTTCTACATATTGGTTGAACAAAGTAAGCGCCTCTTGATAATTTTTTTGGTAGTATGCTTTTTTAGCCTGGTCATATACAGTTTGATTATCTTTTGAGTCCATAATATATTCCAGATCAAAAGGCTGAAAATGTTTGTTGGCTATTTGGGTGTTAGTAAGGTTACTTTTCCAAGGCGCAAAAATAAAAA
>CALHDG010000004.1 GCA_938023075.1 uncultured Chitinophagales bacterium | reverse complement strand
TCTGTTTCAAGATATATTAGAAAATGCCATAACCAGCGATGAAGCCACCCAAGAAAACACCACCATACAACAACAATACCGAACCTTTAAGCAGGTACTCATTCACGATTTAAGCCCCAAAGCCTTTGCCGATATTTACGCCCAAACTTTGGCGTATGGAATGTTTGCCGCCCGTTCGCAAGATGAAACTATTGAAGATTTTAGCCGACAAGAAGCAGCCGAGCTTGTACCCAAAAGCAACCCATTTTTACGCAAGCTGTTTAGCTACATTGCAGGTGTTGATATTGACGAACGCATTAAAACGCCCGTTGATAATTTAGCAGAAGTATTTAGAGCCGCCAATGTAAACGACTTACTAAGCAACTATGGTAAAAGCACCCAAACGCAAGACCCTATCATACATTTTTACGAAACCTTTTTAGCAGAATACGACCCCAAGTTACGCAAAGCAAGGGGCGTATGGTACACGCCCGAACCCGTTGTAAATTTTATTGTACGTGCCGTTGATGATATTTTAAAAACCGAGTTTGGTTTATCGCAAGGTTTAGCCGATACCAGCAAAACCACTATAAAGGTAAAACAAGCCACGCACGACAAACGGGTAAAAGGTGGACAAACCACCATTGATAAAGAAGTTCACAAAGTACAAATTTTAGACCCTGCCACCGGAACAGGCACATTTTTGGCGGCTGTTATTAGACACATTTACAACAACCGTTTTAAAGCAATGCAGGGAGCGTGGAGCGGCTATGTAGAAAACGACTTAATACCCCGTTTAAACGGCTTTGAGTTGCTAATGGCTTCTTATGCTATGGCACATTTAAAAATGGATTTACTGCTAAAAGAAACAGGCTATACCAACCGAACCAGCAATAAACGCTTTAACATATTTTTAACCAATAGCTTAGAAGAACACCACCAAGATACCGGCACTTTGTTTAGTAGTTGGTTAAGTGAAGAAGCCAACCAAGCCAACCGAGTAAAACGGGATACGCCCGTAATGTGCATAATAGGCAACCCACCGTATAGTGGTGAGAGTGCTAATAAAGGTGAATGGATAATGAACCTGATGCAAGACTATAAAAAAGAGCCTGGTGGAAAAGAAAAATTGAAGGAGCAAAACTCTAAATTCATAAATGATGATTATGTGAAATTTATTAGATATGCACAACATTTTATTGAAAAAAATGGAACTGGTGTATTAGCTTTTATTAACCCACACGGTTATTTAGACAACCCAACTTTTAGAGGTATGCGATGGCATCTATTAAAAACTTTTGATAAGATTTATACAATTGATTTACATGGCAATGCTAAGAAAAAAGAAGTTTGCCCAGATGGTACACCAGATGTAAATGTGTTTGATATTGAACAAGGTGTTTCAATTAATTTTTTTGTAAAAACAGGTAAAAAGAAAACAAATCAATTAGGTGAGGTTTTACATTATGACTTATTTGGAAAGCGAGAATTGAAATATGATTTTTTAAATGGAAACTTTTTAAATACTATCAACTTCAAAAAAATATCACCTTTTAAGAATAGTTACCTGTATAAGGATATAGACGAAAAACTTTATAACCAATACCAAACTGGAATGAACCCAGTTAAATTGTTTCAAATAAATGTGATGGGATTTCAAACTCATAGAGATGATTTTTGTATTGATACATGTAAAAAAAACCTGACGGAAAGACTATTGGAATTTGCTAATAACGAATTGTCAGAACAAGAAATTTCTAATACATTTGGTATAAAATCTTCAACTGATTTTAATATACAAAAAGCACAGATTGAACTTAGAAGGAGAAATATAAATGATGATATTGTCAAATGTGGTTACAGACCTTTTGATAATAGATATATTTTTTTTGATCGAATAATTGTAGATAGACCACGAAAAGAATTAATTGCTCACTCAAAAAATAAAAACAACCTTCATTTAGGTATTGGACGACAAGGGTTGGCAGTTGGTAATATTGAGTGGTGTTTAACCACAGTTTCAAAACATCCTGTTGATGCAAATATGTTTAGAAGAGGTGGTGTAAATTTATTTCCTCTTTATTTATATCCTAAAAGTGATGGACAACAAACAACTGAACAAAATACTGACAGAAAGCCAAACCTTAACCAAGAAATTGTAAATAAAATTGCTGTAAATTTAGATTTAAGATTTACTAACGAAAAAGAGATTTTAGATAATACTTTTGCACCAATTGACATTTTAGATTATATCTATGCCGTTTTGCATTCAAGAAATTATAGAGAAAAATACAAAGAGTTTTTAAAGATAGATTTTCCACGAGTGCCGTACCCAAAAGATGCAACTACCTTTTGGCAATTGGTAGCATTAGGTAAACAAATTAGAGCATTTCATTTATTAGAAAGCCCCCAAACCGAAAACTATGTAACCAGCTACCCCAAAGATGGCGACAACATCGTTACCCGTAAACTAACCAAAACCAGCATCGGTTTCGAGTTAAACCATCCAACCGAAAAAGAAATAACACCCACAAGTAAAGTTTGGATAAACGATAACCAATACTTTGATGGCGTACCCGAAATAGCCTGGCACTTTTACATAGGCGGCTACCAGCCCGCTCAAAAATGGCTAAAAGACCGCAAAGGGCGCACCCTTAGTTATGATGACATCTTACACTACCAAAAAATTATTGTTGCCCTAACGCAAACCCATCGGCTTATGCAAGCTATTGATAAGATAGAAATTGAGTAGAACTATTTTTTAATTGAAAACTGTATATTTGTATGATGAACATTTTATTACCAGCAGCTTTAGAAAATTTTGTAAAAGAATCAGTTGAAACAGGGCTTTACAATAACGAAAGTGAAGTGATGAGTGAAGCCTTGCGACTGCTACAAATCAAAGAGAAAAAAAGAAAAGCCTTATTTGATGCCTTAGATAAAGGTTTTGAAGATTTAGAAGCCGGCAGGTACACCACTTATACACCAGAGTTGTTAGATAAAATTACAGATGAGGTAATTGCCAAAAACAAAAAATGAAAGTTGTATTATCCGATTTGGCACAAGCCGATTTTAACTCTATTCTTGAATATACATTGAGTAGATGGGGCGAAAGACAAGTAATTAAATATAATCAGCTAATTCAAGAAGGTTTAAACACTATTGCAGAAAATCCAAAAGCAGCCTTTTGTAAAAAGATTATTCGCAGAGGTAAAACTCTACGCTATTTGAGAGTAGAAAAACATCATATCTATTATTCTATTGAAAAAGATTTTATTTTTGTCAATCGCATTTTACACGCACAAATGAATCCTGATTTGCATTTGTAAAATTCTAAGCTACGAACCCGTACCCAACACCCAAAGGTAAAGTTTGGATAAACGACAACCAATACTTTGACGGTGTACCCGAAATAGCATGGCACTTTTACATAGGCGGCTACCAGCCCGCTCAAAAATGCCTAAAAGACCGCAAAGGGCGTGAACTTTCTTATGATGACATAACACACTACCAAAAAATTATTGTTGCCCTAACCGAAACCCATCGGCTTATGCAAGCTATTGATAAGATTGATATTGAGTAGATTAAAGACTGAACCATAAAAAATTGAACTGTTTATTTTGCATTTTGGCTTCTATTTTGTTATTTTATCAACTAACAGATTAAATATTATTCAATAATACTACCAAAAACAAGTTAAATACTACAATGAAAGTTAGCCATAACATAGACAGGCTTAATTACTTAATTGAAATGTATAAACTTTCGATAAATGAGTTTTTGGAGTTAATTAGTGATAAGTTGAAAAATGCATTAACCAAAGAAGATGTTTTTTCTGATGAAATAAAAGTAGCCCATTTAAAGCGCATTGATAAAGTTTTTGGCAAAGGTATTCATTATTATTTAGACCCAAGCCCACCGATTAGAAGCAAAAATTACAGCATATTTTTTAGAAAAAACTCCTTTGGTGAAAACCTTAATTTTGAAGCAAAGAAAGTAGTTAATCAATACGAAAAATTAAAACTTTCAATTTCTGCCACCCAAAAAATAATAGGGCTTAAACTCAATAGAAAAATTACAAATTACACCATTAGAGATAATCCGAAAGAAGTAGCTAATAAAGTTCGTAAATTATTTTATCCAAGTTTTAGTAAAGTTAAGAAAACGTTTTTAATATCATTCATTGAAAAATTAGCTGAACACAATATTTATGTATTTGAACATATTGAGCATCCTAACAAAAAGGAAAAAATTAATATTGATGGCTTCTTTTTAAAGCCAAATTTTATTGTGGTGAAACGTGCAAAATATTACAGTAGAGAAATATTAACATTGGCACACGAATTAGGGCATTATTTATTAAATGAAGAAGATACCTATTCGTTAAATTTTACAAACCAGAATTTATCGGTAATAGAAAAATGGTGTTGGAATTTTGCACACTATTTTCTTATTGGTAACTATGCCAATCAATTTGAATTATTGCCAAAATCAGGTGCTACCAATGATTATAATTGGAATGCCATTAAAACAATTTCCACAAATACACACATTAGTGAAAAATCATTATTTACTACACTTTTGTTAAACGATAAAATTTCGCCAATAAACTATAAAAAGGTCAGTAACGAAATAGATGCCAAAATAAATGCCTTTGAAGAAGAACAAAAAGAAAAGAGAAAAAAAGAAGGTGGAAAAGGCAGGGCAGCTAAAGCTATCAATTCTCCATTGTTTCAATCGTTAATGCGAACTGCTTATTATGAAGGTGCAGTAAGCGAATATGATGTTGTAAAAAACCTTAATCTTGAACCTGCAAAATTTGAAACATTTATTGAATGACAGTTGCTATTGATACTTCTTCTTTACTCTCATTGGTAAGATATTATTTACCTTTTGATGTTGATAACAAACTGTTTGATTTGTTTAAGAATAATATTCAAACTTCAAAAATTGTAGTTATTGACAGGGTTTATACAGAATGTGATAGAGTTTCAAAAAGGATAGTTACCGAAACTTTGAGCTATCTAAAAAAACAAAAGACGAAAAAGCATAACGCACTTTATGTTGAAAATACAGAGTTTTTGCTGCCACCCAAACCGAAACAGTTTTATAGTTGTGTACAAAACCAATTTGTAAATCAAAAGGTAAAAAAAGACCGTAATATAACAACGGAAGAATTGGAAACCCAAAAGGAATTTTTTTTAAAAGGGGCTGATGCTGGCTTAATATTGTTTGGGCTAAACTACCATCATAAAAACCCAACTGATGATTTTTGTATTGTAACCGAAGAAACGAGTTCGCCAAATGATAACAAGTTGTTTAAAAAGATACCCGCTTTATGTGCTTTAAATGAAATCAATATTAAGGTGGTTACTTTACCAGTATATTTGAAAGACATACTCAATTTGAATGTCGATTATAATTTTTAAGTAGTTGACTACAACTAAATACAAAACCTATGAATCAACAAAAATATTCCGTTAATCAACACCTCATTGAAACTATTGTAAATTGGGTAAAGTCCGGTGAAATAGCTATACCCGAAATTCAACGTCCGTTTGTTTGGAGTGCCACCCAAGTAAGAGACCTGATGGATAGTTTGTATCAGGGTTACCCGGTGGGTTACATCATAGCATGGCGCAACCCAAATGTACGGTTAAAAGATGGTACAATGTCAGAAGGTAAAAGGGTTTTAATTGATGGGCAACAACGGGTAACGGCTTTAACGGCTGCTCTATTAGGGCAAAAAGTAATTAATAAAGATTATAAAAAAGTTACTATTCAAATTGCATTTAATCCTATTGAAGAACGGTTTGAAGTGTCCAATTCTGCCATACTAAAAGATAAAAGATGGATTAACGATATTAGCCCCATCATTACCAACGAAATAAGATTATCAAAAGTAATTAAGGAATATTGCGAACAAAACGAAGGATTAACCGACATTGATGATGGAGCGGTAGAAGATGTGCTGGAAAACTTAAAAGCCATTGTAAAAAAACAAATTGGCTTAATTGAACTTTCGGGCGATTTAGACATTGAACGGGTAACTGAAATTTTTATACGCATTAATAGTAAAGGCGTAGAGTTAAGTCAGGCAGATTTTGTAATGTCGAAAATTGCATCAAACGAGGCTTATGGCGGCAACCTGTTACGCAAGTGTATAGATTATTTTAGTCACCTTGCAGTAGCACCTGAATTTTATAGTAGTATTGAGGATTTGGATAAGGATTTTGTAAAAACAGATTACTTCAATAAAATATCGTGGCTTAAAAATGAAAATGATGATTTGTACGACCCTTCTTACAAAGATGTTTTGCGGGTAGCTTTTATATTTAAATTTGCACGAGGCAGATTAAAAGATTTAGTGAGTTTGCTTTCGGGTAGAAATTTTGAAACACGGGAATATGAAGAAGCAATTGCAGAAAATACGTATAAGGGTTTAAGCAGTGGCGTGTTAGCCTACATTAACGAAACTAATTTTAAACGCTTTGTAATGATTATTAAATCGGCTGGTTTTATTCACAAAAAATTAATCCGAAGTACAAATGCACTAAACTTTGCTTACGTTGTTTATTTAAAATTAAAAGAACAAAAGTACAATCCGGCATTAATTGAAAAGTATGTAAAAAAGTGGTTTGTCATGTCAATTTTAACGGGTAGGTATTCCGGTTCGCCCGAGAGTAATTTTGATTATGATATCAAACAAATTGATACAAAAGATTTTGGTGCCTATTTACAAGAAGTAGAAACCGCAAGATTATCAGATGCTTATTGGAATGCAGAATTGGTACAGCGTTTAAATACGTCGGTTGCAAGTAGTCCGGCATTTAATGTTTTTCTGGCGGCACAATCAAAATTTAACGACAAAGGTTTTTTATCAAAAGATATTACCATCAAAAATTTAATTGAGCAAAGGGGCGATGTTCACCATATTTTTCCACAAGCCTATTTAAAGCAACACAAACTACAAAGAGGGCAATATAATCAGGTTGCCAACTATGTTTATACGCAAAGTGAAATTAATATACAAATAGGTATGAAACCACCCATAGAATACTTTGCCGATTTAAAACAGCAATGTAGTGGCGAAAGCAGCCAATTAAAATATGGTGGTATTTCAATAATGAATGAACTGTTAGACAATATGAAACAAAACTGCATACCGACCAGCATTTTTGAAATGGACATTGAGCAATACAATGATTTTATTGAAGAACGGCGTGTACTAATTGCTAAAAAGATTAGAGCTTATTACGAAACATTATAACAAGTATTTTAATTTAATATGAAGAAACCAATTATTATTGGCGATAAAATTTTTAAATATAAGAAAGATGCCCTTGCACATTTTAAAGCAATATTAAACGCATATGATAATGGTGCAACTGTAAATGAAAAAGATAAAAATGACTTACTTGATTTATTAAGATTACATCCTAATTTTGAAGAAAAAAAGAAGTGCGGAATTAAAGGTTTTAAAGTAGATAAGGTAAGATACAACACAAAGTGCTTTCACATCATAAAAAATGATTTGACTACAGCCGTATTTTCATATACACAAATTATTAATGGTAATTATTCTCCTACTACAAAATTTAGCAGAACTTGCAGAGATAGTATTCAAACCGATTTAAGAGATGTAAAACAAAAATATTTCAACAAAAATTCAACAAAAGGACAGGTTAAATGTCAGGAAACAGGAGATTTGTGTTTTTGGGAAGATTTGGTAATTGACCACAGGCAGCCCAATACTTTTTCTGTAATAGTAGATAGATTTATTGAAGTAAATAATATCAACTTAAATCAAATTGAATACATTAAAATTATGGATGGCGTTTTTGAACTTAAAAATCAGGAATTAGCAGAAAAATTTAGAGCCTATCACAAGCAAAAAGCTAATTTGAGAATTGTAAAAAAAGGGTTAAACTTAGGGCGTTCACATCAAGCAAGGGTTAAACAACAAAAAAAGGATTTGAGAATACAATAAGTAGATAAGGTATGATAGGAATTGTTTTCATATTTTTAAAATTGATTTGACATTAGAAGCATTTTCTTAAACGGAACACACAAGCGAAGCCTTAAAATCAATAGGCTATAAATTAGCAACTATCAGTTGCAAGGACTCCTTGCAAATACCATTTATTCATTATATCTTTACAAACAATAGAACCCCCTACGCTACCCGTAAGAATAGTGTACCGATGGGGAGCTTTTTTAGTATTATTCAAACTCAAAAAATCAATGGTAACAAATAAAAAAATTATTAAAGATAAATCTACAATAATCATTGAAAACCCAAGTAAAGCATTAACAGGTTTTATAAAGGCACGTTTAGAAGAAAAAAAGAGACAGAGAGCAGTTGATTCAAAAAATATTCGCATACACTTTCCTTCTTAATAACACTTGTGGATATTAAAAGTGTTAACTTTTTATCCAAAGCTGGGTATAAGTATATTTTAAGGTTCAGAAAAGAAGATGAAAATTTTGGTGGGATAAATGTAGTATCTATTTCTTTTGATTTACATTCAGATAAATTTGAACCATTAGAACTAAAAGATATATTTTCAATAGCTAAAATTTTTGAACAATACATCTTACAAAATAATGTGATACTCACTTACATATGTGATAACGAACCAGTAAAAACAAGTGTTAGAAACAAATCACTAAGTCCACAAAAGTTTAGAAGTACCTTATTTGATAGAATGTTTAAACGGATTAACAAACAAGGCAAGTTTTATAAAAAAGATTTGATTATAAAAAACAAATTAGGTGATGAGTATTTGAGTTTTATAAGTTTTTTAGAAAATGCTGATTCGGTTGATAAATGTATTGAACTTGTTCCTGATAAATAAAACCAACTAACTTGTTTTGTTACCCTGTCAACGGGTACTCTCTGCAATAGCAAGGGGCAACCATAAACCTAAGAGTAAGTAGAAATATTGAGATAATAATATTTATTCTATCTTTGCAAATAATAGAACCCCCTACGCTACCCATAAGAACAGCGCACCGATGGGGGTCTTTTTTAATAATTTCCAAACTCACAAATCAGATGGTAGCAACACATACAACTAATTGGACGGCTAATGAAGCTCCAATTAATTTATCTGATGAAACAGTTAACCTTATTGTTGATGCTTACAGAAAAGGCAAAGTTGATGGTTATAAAGATGCCGTAACCAGCGAAGCTAAAATGTTGGCTAAGTCTTTTTCTGATAATCTTAAAAACGCAATGACTGTAAGTGAACAATTACTAAAAGCAATTGAGCAACATTTAAACATTAATGTAACCGATTTGTTTATGAGAATTGATAGTGTAAGCAATTTTAAAACGGCAATAATTGTACCCTATGAATTTTATGTTTCTGATAAGCGAAGGGAACTAACAGAGCTTCTATTAAACAAAGAACTGGAAACCGAAACTGACACTTTTGAATTAACTTTTACCGTTATACCCAATAAAGAAAGTTTAGACAAAGATAAATTACAGTCGGACGGCTTTATATTTGAATATGCCAACTAATCATTTGCAACATGCCTTACATAATGAAAAGGCTTGTTTATATCTTCAAGAAACCAACGAATTTAAAGACTGGATAATTACCACCGCATTTTATTCTACATTACATTACATTTTGTTAAGTATAAAGTATTTCCTATAAAGGTAGATAATAATGATTTTGGTAACTTTGATAGCTATTTCGATTATGAGCGCAAGCATACCAACTTTGGCAGGTCGCCACACGATATTTTAAGAAAGCTATTGAACAAAAAGTTTAGAAACATTGCAACCGCTTATACCAATTTATACGATACCTGCCACAATGCAAGATATTTAAACTACCAAGTTGATGAAAGAGAAGTTGAACAAGCATTGAAATATTTAGCTGAAATAAAGAAGTTCTGCAACACCAATAAACCAAGTTAATAGCTACATACTATTTATCAAACCAAAGCCGTGTAAGAAAATCAATTTATAGCAGAGCCTAAAGCCAAAGCCAATTTATTACAATTTGTTACAAAGTTTTGAAGTGCAAGAGTTTTATTCTATTGGTGTACCGTATTCAATAGGTATAAATATCGTACCTTTGAATAAACAGGATTAGTAATGGTAGCTATTAGTGACATAAAAGAAAAAGTAAACAAAACAAGTTTAACAACGTTTGAGGTGTACACTTCAGCATCGCAAGCATTAGCTACTGAAGATCAGTTAATAGATGTTGGTGCAGCTTATGAAACTTTTTTAACGGCTATTAAAAGTTTAAATGAGGTGTTAGATAAACTTTTCATAACCGCAGACAAACCCAACCAAAAGCAATTAATAGGTGTTTTAAAAGCTGCTATTGATTTGGCACAAATGGCATTAGATTTAGTTGAAAATTCTACCTTGCAAAAACAAATGAGTGAGCTTACCAAAAGCATAAAAGATGAACTTTCAGAATACAAAAACGATGCAGGTAATGGCTACACCAACAGCTTACTTTGTTTTATGCAATAACTTATTGTCAGCAAATTTCTTTTTGAAGCAATGCAAAATTTAAAGTTTGAAGTAAATAAACATTAATGACTTTGGATTTCAATATAGTCAAAAGTATTTTTTTTAAAACCGAAAAATTCAGAAGAACAACAAAAAATAGCCAACTGCTTAACCTCAGTTGACAGTAAAATAGAAGTACAAACAGAACAAATAAAAAATTTAGAATTGCATAAAAAAGGCTTAATGCAACAATTGTTGTAGATGTCAGACACTTTTGAAGTGTCTGACATCTACATACTTTTGAAGTGTCTGACATCTACAACATCTACAACAACACTTTTGAAGTGTCTGACATCTACACCGATACTTTTGAAGTGTCTGACATCTACAACATCTACAACAACACTTTTGAAGTGTCTGACATCTCAAAACCACAATTTGAAAACCTTAAAAATATGCAAAATCTAAGCCTTGGAATAAAAAACTGTTTAAGTGGTTATACTAAAGCAATAAATAAACAAGAAAATAGAACAGGAAGCTTGTTTCGTCAAAAGACAAAATCAAAAAGAAATTTTATTGATGGCTTTACAACTGTAAATGATGCTGATTTTTTTGAACACGAAAACGCTTATGCTGCTAAATGTTTTGACTATATTCATCTAAATCCTGTTAAGGAATGAAGAAAAAATAAATGTTCAAATTTTAGCAAAGAGATTTTTTGATATATAAGTTAAAAAACGCAGGCTTAATATTGCTAAGACGAGTATTTTTAATGAAGTAGATCGGAAAATCTCAAAGGTAAAAATGGACAGTTATTTTTGAATTATTCCTAAAGCAAATTTGGTTAGCAAATCAGAAGATTGGATTTACTCTTCAGAAATGTTGACAAAAAATGTATACCTTAATAAAAAATAATCAATCCTGCTGCAATATAGACCAACAGTAGGTAGGTTGACTCGCACAAATTTAACAGATACATCTAAAAATGTACCAGATAAGATATAATAACAGCCTACAAGAGTGTTTCAATTTTTTGTTTCATCGCGTCAAATTCTTCTAGATTAAATAAACGGGTTAAAAAAACAATTTCTCCGTTTTTATCAATTATTACATTACGGGTAACGCCACTTTTTTTTGCAGCATACTTTTGATAAATTTCTGCGCCAGGGTCTAAGGCAATCGGGTAAGTTACACCTGTTTTTTCAATAAGCAACTCCGCTTTTTCTAAAGGTTCATCTCTATCAACGCCAATTACCACTAATCCCTTGTCTTTCCAGGTTTGCCAAATTTCATTTTCAATATGTGGCATCTCTTTGATGCAAACGCTACACCAACTGGCAGTAAATTGTAGCATTACCGGTTTGCCTTTATAATCTTTTAAAGTAGCTTCGGTTCCGTTGGTAAATTGCATAGAGAAATTGGGGGCTTTGTCTCCAATTTTTACTAAAAAACCTCTTGGGTCAGGTTCGCGGTTCGCAATTTTTGAACTGGAGGAACAAGCTGATAACAATAATAAACTTAGCAATGTAAATGCTACCGAATTGGTAAATATAGTTGGCTTAGTGATGTTGAAAAGTTTGGCAGAGCGTGTTTTGATGATTAGCCCCGGTTGCAATTTAATGCCCGCAGTGCCAAATTTTTGTGCGTTTGCCGCGAGCACTTGTAATGGAAAGCGGGACCAAAAGTTGATGCAAGTTTTACTGATTCGCTTCAATAACATATAATTATTTTAACCTTGTATTTAAAATGTGTTTACTTAAAAAGGCAGGTCATCTTCTAAAATAGAGGCGTTACTTTCGCTTGCTCTTTCAGGTGGCGGGGTTTCGTCGGGTGCAGCAGGTGGTGCAGGAGGCGGTGTTGAAGCCATTGCCGGTTGCATAGCTTCACCTGCTTGCCCACGTTGAACGCGCCAGGCTTTTACGTTGGTATACCATTTTCCGTTGTATTCTCTGCTCTCAATATCAATACTTACGGTAAGCTCTTCGTTATCTTTTATTTGAAAGTTATCAATATTTGCGCCCCATACGTCAATACATATTTTTTTTGGATATGAGCCTGGTAGCTCTAAAACGTAACTTTGTTTTCTCCACTCGCCGTTGGCACCTTGCCCGGTTAATAATTCTAAAGTTTGTACAACTCTTCCTTGAACTTCCATTGGTTTCTGTTTATTTACTGGTTAAGTGCGTAAAAATAATAAAAGTCCTGTTAGTTTATAACAGGACTTTTAAAAGTACACCCGGAAGGATTCGAACCCTCAACCCCCAGAGCCGAAATCTGGTATTCTATCCAATTGAACTACGGGTGCAACAATATTGTGCCCTGCAAAAGTACATAATTTTTTATTGACTAAAGATATGCCTACTAGTTTAAATCTCCTTCAGTTAAAAAAAAAATTGATCATTAAAAATACATTACTGTATTACAATCATCTTTAAAACTTGAGTTTGCTTGCTTTTTAACTGTATTGCATAGGTGCCAAATTGCAAACCTGAAACATCAATTGATTGGTTGAACAAATCATCTTGCCGATAAACTAATTTTCCAGCGCAATCAAAAATATTGACTTCATGTATCCATTGATGGCTTTCGATCAATATCTTGTCAGTAGCTGGATTTGGATAGATTTTAATGGTCAAATTGTTATCCGAAGGAATTGAATTGATACAATCTGGCAGACTAACGGTGTTTTCATTGAACCTTAAATTGTCTATATCGAAATCAATTGGAAAATCCAGACTGTCTTCATTAAACTCTAAACAGTTTTCTCTAACTAAATTAACCGTTCGGCAAGCAATAGCAACATCATTACTCGAATTATCGAACAAGTAATTCACCGTTAAATTATAAATTCCTTCTGGTACTGGTTCGCCTTGCAAATCTAATCCATCCCAAGCTGAATCAACTTCGTCAGTTTCATATAGTTTTACACTATCTGCCGGATTAGTTACAATAATTCTTTTTTGTTGAACGGCTGAATTAAATAAAATTAATAGATCATTAAGCCCATCGTTATTTGGAGTAAATGCATTGGGCAAGGCATAATAAACATCTCCATCTTCAAATACAGCTGTTTCTACCGGACAAATAGTTTGTGCCCATAAGCTGGGTATTATTAAGATTGTAAAAAGAACAACAACTATGTTTTTGTTTACTATCATTACAGTTAATATCTTACCGCAAATTTATATAATTATCTTATAACAAATACCAAGCTAAGCGTAATATTGAAACGAAAGGCGTACCTGATTTATCAAACGAAAAAAACCCACTGTTAGCTGCTTATTTAAAAGATAGGCCTGTTTATTTTAATGATTGGTCTTCTAATAGCAAGGGTATATTACTTAGAAAAAGACAGGAAGGTACCTTTCAGGCATTTTATTTAGATAAAGCCAAAGGTGATTTAAAGCAGCTTACCCATTTTGATGAACCTGTTGCCAATTTACGTGCTTCTAACAACTCGAAATTAAATGGTTTTGTTTATGTAATAGATAAAGGTGGGAATGAGCAAAATCAATTATTTTATCATTGTTTAGATGAACAGACCGCTCATCAAATTACGGATGATAACAGCAAGAATAGTTACCCTTTGTGGAGCCATACCGGTAATTATCTGTCATATAATAGTAATGTTAGAAATCAAGTAGATTTTGACATTTCTTTAGCGAAAATCAATTCGGATAAAAGCACAACAACTGAATTGATTTTACAAAAAGAAGGTAATTGGTATCCGGTTTGTTGGAGTTTTGATGACCGGTTTCTAATAGTCTCTAAATATATTTCAGCTTTATCAAGTGAACCTTATTTACTTGATCTTCAGAACAAAACCTCAACCAAATTATTTTCAACAACTGAAAAAGTAGCTTTTAAGAAAATAATTTTTTCAAAATCAAATGATTTACTATACATAGTAAGTAATGCTGAAACCGAATTTCTTCAACTTCGAACCTATCAAATAAAAACCGGTAAACAACAAATATTAACCGAATCACTCAATTGGAATATTGTGTCATTTGATTTAGATTATAGTGGGAAAAACTTAGCATTCATTAGTAACGAAAACGGATATTATCAATTATACCTATTAGATACGGCATCTAATCAGTTTAAAACTTTACCCAATATACCTAATGGACAAATAAGTCAAATTAAGTTTGACAAAAGCGGTGCTTTTTTAGCCATGAATATTAGCAACAGTGCTTACGCAAATCAGGTATTTGTATATGATCTAAATCAGTTCAATAGCACACAATGGACCGCTCAGGAAACAACTATTGACGAAGGGCGCTCATTTGTTGAACCTACTTTAGTTCATTATCCAAGCTTTGATATTTTAAAAGATGCGAAAAGACAAATTCCAGCATTTTGTTATTTGCCTAATCAGCAAGGTAAATTTCCAACCTTAATTCATATACACGGTGGACCAGAAGGTCAATTTGTTCCAGATTATCAACCGTTTTTCCAATATCTGATCAACCATCTCGGTATAGCCATTGTTGCACCTAATGTGCGAGGCTCAAGAGGTTATGGGAAAACCTATTTAGCTTTAGATGATGGGTACAAGCGAGAATACTCCGTAAAAGATATTGGTTGCTTGTTAGAATGGATTGCTCAACATCCAAATTTAAATGAACAACAAGTAGCGGTGAGTGGTGGCTCGTATGGAGGCTATATGGTTTATGCGGCACTTTTTCATTACAGCCGTCAATTGGCTTGCGGTATTAGCAGGGTGGGTATCAGCAATTTTGTAACCTTTTTAGAAAATACAAAAGCCTATCGACGCAATAACCGAAGAGAAGAATACGGAGATGAAAGAATACCCGAAATGAGAACATTTTTGCATAGCATTTCGCCAACTACTCATGCTCAACAAATTACCAAACCTTTACTTATTGTGCAAGGCGGCAACGACCCTCGAGTACCAAAAAGTGAATCTATACAAATGTACAATGCAGTAAAAAACAACAACGTGCCTACATGGTATGTTTTAGCTAATGATGAAGGACATGGTTTCAAGAAGAAAAAAAATATTGATTATTATCATCAAGTAGCAATTGCCTTTTTGAAGCGATATTTACTACTCGAATAAAAATTTCATTTTACGATAAAGTGTAAACCTGTAGAATTATAGTTATTTTCAAATGCGTATTTTTGCATATATAAAATGCCTTAGAAAAATTAGTTTATTTGATGATTATGAAAAAGTAAATACATATATTTGTAGATTAATTGAAATTTGACTATAATTAAATATAACCTAAATAGAGATTTAGCGTATAATCATGTTTGAAAAATACTGTATTTTATTGAGTTTGAAAATATATATAGTTGCTTTAGGGTTATTTACTCTAATGGCTTGTAGCAAAACTGAAGGCGAAGGTGGTACTTCGAGTATTGAAGGTGTTATAATTAGACAAGATTTTAATAATGCCGGACAGTTAATCAAAGAACTTCCTTCACCTGATGAAAGAGTTTATATAATATATGGCGATGAAAATAACATTTATGATGATGATGTAAATACTCATTTTGATGGACGTTACCGTTTCGATTTTTTGAAGAAAGGAAAGTATCAAATATTTGCCTATTCAGAATGTAAATTCGATACCTGCCCAAATATTATTCCGGTTTTTGTTAATATAGAAATAACTCAAAATAATCAAATAGCTAATGCTGATACACTTTATATAAGAAATGAATAGACTTTCATCACATAGGGTAAATGAAGATGATGTTAAAGAAGAGTTGGAAAATTTTAATTCGATTAGTCTTACCGATATTCTTCAAATAGAATTACTAAATCGAAGAGATTCTAAATATGTGTTTGGTTTGCACAAGCTAATACCGATGTTGCAACGATTAAGAAATTATTACTCCGTTTTAACTATTGATGGATTGCGTCTTTTCAACTACGAGAGTATGTATTTTGATACAACCGATTTCTCTTTATATCAAGCACATCATAACGGTAAACTCAATCGTTATAAAATTAGATATAGAAGATATGTAGATACGGATACATGCTTTTTCGAAATTAAATTTAAAACGAACAATGGCAGAACAGTTAAAACCCGCATTCAAGATTTGTTTATCAGCAATACTATTGAAGGAAAGAGCATTGCTTTTATTGAGGAAAATACTCCTTATCTCGCAAACGATTTTGAGCCTAAACTATTAATATTTTATAAACGCATTACTTTAGCCTCCATAGAAAGACAAGAACGTTTTACGATTGATCTTAGCTTAGATTATTTTAATTTTCAAGATTATAACAACGTGCCTAATTTAGTAATTGCTGAAATAAAGCAAGATAGAGTTGCTTTAGATTCACCTGTTTTCAGAGTTTTTAAAGAGCTGAGAATTAAACCCATGGGAATGAGTAAATATTGCATCGGCATTGTTAAATCATATCCAAATTTAAAAAGCAACCGGTTCAAACCCAAAGTATTAATGTTAAATAAAATTGCAAATGGTTATATTTGAAGCAATAGAAAATATCAAATTTTTAGATATCCCGTTAGTAGATGCTCGTGATTTTGGCGTGTTGGTTTTACGATATATCTTTAATTTGTTTATTACTATAATGGTAGTGAATTTATATTATCGTTTTTCAAAAAATAAAGACTTCTTTTTCACTTTCATTGCCTTTAACTCGCTTATATTTTTTATGGTCTACATTATGAATAAGGTAGATATTGGAGTAGGCTTTGGCTTTGGGTTGTTTGCCTTGTTTTCTATTTTACGGTATCGTACAGAGGCTATAGAAATAAAGGAAATGAGCTATTTGTTTGTGGTAATTACCGTTGGGGTAATTAATGCGCTTACTTCTGAAAGATTTAGCTATGCAGAATTAATTGCCATCAACTTGCTGATTGTTTTACTCACGTACAGTTTAGAACGGGTAATGGTAAGGCAAACTTTAACCAGCCAAAATATTGTTTACGAAAAAATAGAAAACATTACACCTAATAGGAAAGATATTTTAATGGAAGACCTGCAAAAAAGAACGGGTTTGGTCATTCAAAGTATTAAAATTAAAAATATTGATTTTTTGAGAGATGTAGTAACTATAGCCTTATACTACGACAAAAACGATCAACCTGTACCTATACAAGAAATAGAAGAAGCAATCAACAACGAAGCAATTGATTCAAAGGTATAAACGGCTAATTAAACCAAAATAATGTCCCTCAAAAATATTATAGCCTTCCTTGTTTTATTGCTTTTTATTGTAGTTTGCCCCAACTCGAAGGCAAATGCCCAACTTTTTGTTGCTTCAGAATTAAAAGGAACTGATGTAGAACTTTGGAATGGTATTGAATTGAGTAAAGACATTACTAAAAACTTAGCTGCTAGTTTTACCTACCAACTTCGATTTAATGAACAAGTGCAACGATTTAAATCGACCTTTGCCCAAATTGGTTTTTCATTTCCGATAAAAAAAATTCATAAAAGTTTCAGCGTAAATCCAAACTTCCGGGTAATCCACACTTTTGATAAAGAGTTAGTAAAGAGACCATTAGTAGATATTGGTTGGCGTGTTTTTAAATCAGATAAAGTTCAACTGGGTTATAAAATGCGTTTCCAAAAAGATTTTGAGCATTTTACCAATGATGAATTTGACCTTGACTTTTATTGGAGAAACCGGCTAACCCTTAGTTTTAAAAAAATCAGCCAACATAAGAAGTTGAATAATATTGAACCCTATTTAGGTGTTATTCTATTTACAAGAGCTTATTATAAAGGTACGCATGCTGATCAGATTAGATTTCTGGCGGGTATCAACTATAAAGCAAAAAAACGCCAAAACGTTCGCTTAGGTTATGTTTATAGAGAACGTTTTAATGTTTCGAGACCTTCCATCTCACATATCATAATTTTTAAAATGGATTTTAAAGTTAGAGATTTTAAAAAGTAATAAACAATTAAATTTTTACTATCTAAAGCATCTATCATCTATCATCTCGCATCTACAATAAATTCAACAAATACTGCCCATAGCCACTTTTAATAAACTGATGCCCCAATTTTTCTAACTGAGCATCATCAATAAAACCCATTTGCCAGGCTACTTCTTCTATACAACCAATTTTTAAACCTTGCCGGTGTTCAATTACCCTTACAAATTCGCCGGCTTCTAATAATGATTCGTGTGTACCCGTATCTAACCAGGCAAAACCCCGGCTCATTACCTGCACTTTTAACTTGCCTTCTTGTAAATAATATTTGTTTACATCAGTAATTTCGTATTCGCCTCTGGCACTGGGCTTTAAATTTTTGGCTACTTCTACCACACTGTTATCATAAAAATATAATCCTGGTACCGCGTAATTTGATTTAGGTTGCTTAGGCTTTTCTTCAATAGATATGGCTGTATTATTTTCATCAAATTCAACTACCCCATATCGTTCAGGATCATTTACTGGATAAGCAAAAACAATTCCACCACTTGGCTCTTTACAAGCTGCCATCATTTCGCTTAAGCCGTTACCGTAAAAAATGTTATCGCCTAAAATTAAAGAGGCTGCATCGTTCCCTATAAAATCAGCTCCAAGCACAAAAGCCTGTGCTAAACCGTTTGGTTCATGTTGCGGAATGTAACTGAAATTGCATCCGATTGAACTGCCATCGCCCAAAACCTTTTCAAAAAGTGGTAAATGTTCGGGCGTTGAGATCACTAAAACATCTCGAATACCGGCAAGCATTAAAGTAGAAAGCGGATAGTAGATCATAGGTTTATCATAAACGGGCATTAGTTGTTTACTTACGGATAATGTTAAGGGAAATAAACGAGTGCCCAAACCTCCGGCTAAAATAATTCCTTTCATATATTGTGATTAGGTTGTATTAAATTTTATCGTTTTGCATATTGCTGCTCGTAATAACTT
Organism: uncultured Chitinophagales bacterium; assembly: GCA_938023075.1. Classification (GTDB taxonomy): domain Bacteria; phylum Bacteroidota; class Bacteroidia; order Chitinophagales; family JAHDHT01; genus CALHDG01. The sequence continues at coordinate 6,319 of CALHDG010000004.1, read as the reverse complement.
TGATAGCTGCCGCTGGTTACATTGTTCATCCAAGCCTCATTTTCCAAATACCAATCAATAGTTTTGTTTAAGCCTTCTTCAAAAGTTACCGAAGGTTCCCATCCCAATTCTGTTTTTATTTTGTTGGCATCAATGGCATAACGTTTATCGTGTCCGGGTCTATCGGTTACAAAAGTAATTAATTCTTTACTGGTATCTTTTGGTCTGCCGAGCTTTTCATCCATCTGTTCAATTAATAAATGAATTAAATCAATATTTTGCCACTCGTTAAAACCGCCAATGTTATAAGTTTCCCCCATTTTACCTTTGTGGAAAACATCGTCAATAGCACGGGCATGATCTACCACCCATAGCCAATCACGGGTATATTTTCCATCGCCATAAACCGGTAAATTTTTATTGTGTTTGATGTTATTGATAAAGAGCGGCAACAATTTTTCAGGAAATTGATAAGCTCCGTAGTTGTTTGAACAATTGGATAATTTAACCGGTAAATTGTAGGTATGATGGTAGGCACGCACAAAATGATCGGCACTGGCTTTAGAGGCAGAATAAGGCGAACGTGGATCATATGGGGTTTCTTCGGTAAACAAACCTGTTTCTCCTAAAGTGCCATATACCTCATCTGTAGAAACGAAATAAAAGAGTTTATCCTCAAAATTATCATTCCAACAGGCTTTAGCAGCATTTAATAAATTGACCGTTCCTACAACATTAGTTGTTACAAATTCCATTGGGTTACTGATGGAACGATCTACATGTGATTCGGCAGCCAAATGAATAATGCTGTTTATTTGATGCACTTCCATCAATTCTTTAACCAAATCAAAATCACCAATATCGCCTTTAACAAAATGGTAATTTGGCGATTGTTGAATATCTTTCAAATTTTCTAAATTACCGGCATAGGTCAATTTATCTAAGTTGATAATTTTATAATCAGGATATTTATTGCTAAAATGCTGGACAAGATGTGAGCCAATAAAGCCTGCCCCGCCTGTTATTAAAATGCTGTTCATATATATTGTGAGATGTAATATTTAATTAAAAAATATCATAGGCACTTCTTTTTTACAAAAGTACTGATTTTTTATCGCTTAAAAAACTTAAATATTTTCTCTATAACATAGTTTTGATCTTCTTCAGATAAATCATAATAAAGCGGTAAACGCAACAAACAATCGGTAAATCTATCTGCATTAGGTAATGGTCTGCCATCGTGCTTATTTTTATAGTATGGACTTTTGTGTAAACTTTGGTAATGAAATACGGCGTTAATTTTATGTAGCTTTAGATAACTTATTAACGCTTTTCTTTCTTTCATTGAATTCATAACCAAATAAAATAGAGCACCATTTGTACTTGCAAAAGTTGGTACTTCAGGCAATTGAATGTTAAATTGTTCCAATTCTTTTAAATGATTGAAATAATAGTTCCATATTTTTTTTCTTTTCGCTTGAATTTGATCTACTTGTTCTAACTGCGCATACAAATAAGCAGCCAACACATCCGATAGCAGGTAAGAAGCCCCCACATCTACCCATTCATATTTTTTAATTTCACCTCTAATAAAAGAAGCCCGGTTGGTTCCTTTTTCCCAAATAATTTCAGCTCTTTTCGTAAAATTAGGATTATTGACAATTAATAAACCGCCTTCTCCACAAACAATGTTTTTAGTTTGATGAAAAGAAAGTGCCCCAAAATCTCCAATAGAACCGAGTGGTTTGTTGTTGTAATACGAGTCGATAGCTTGCGCCGCATCTTCTATTACTAACAAATTATACTTTTTTGCGATACTCAGAATAGCATCCATATCACAAGCCAAACCGGCATAATGCACAACTACAATAGCTTTTGTTTTGGGGGTAATTAAAGCTTCAATGGTGTCTGCATTAATGTTAGGATTGTTGGGATAAGAATCGGCAAAAACTATGTTTGCTCCCTTTAAAATAAATGCATTTGCAGTTGACGAGAAAGTGTAAGAAGGTATAATTATTTCATCTCCTTCTTTAATTTCTAATAATAACGCTGCCATTTCTAAAGCATCTGTACAAGAAGTGGTTAATAAATTTTGTGTAAATTGATACTTTTGTTTAAAAAATAAATTGCATTTTTTAGTGAACTGATGATTCCCACTTGTTGAGCCAGATTGTATTGCTTGGTTTATATAGGATAACTCCTTTCCAACAATTTGTGGCTTATTAAATAATATTTCTTTCATTGTAAAAATAGTACTGCAAATATCTAAAAGCTATTTTAATGAACCTTATTAATGCAGAAAAAATAAAAAATGTCTTTCTTTGTGGCTTGAAATATGATCACATATCAACAATTCTCATTTTGACTATATAAAAACATCATAAATTTACACATTTGATTCAAGTAATAGATAAAATAGCTGCGCCTTTAGTTAGCAGACTTCCAGAAAACAATAGGTTTGAGCGTATTTGGACTTTAGCAAAGGTTGATTTTAAAAAGCGATATTACGACAGTGCATTGGGCATGGTATGGGCTTTGCTTAACCCTTTGTTACGCTTAGCAGTTTATACCTTAGCTTTTACATTCATTAGAGTTGCACAATTTGAAAATTTTCATATTTATTTGTTTTCTGCCTTATTAGCCTGGATGTTTTTTACAGAACTAACCAGTAAAGGATTGAAAGCACTTAATGGAAAAAAATATCTGATACAAAATATTCAATTCAACTGGATGGATATTTATTATTCTTTAACCTTGAGTACATTATTTGGGTTTCTGTTTAATTTGGTAGCTTATTTTGTTATGGGTATTGTTTCGGGGGTTTATCCTACCTTATATGCATTATGGCTGCCGATTCTGGTTTTAAATATATGTGTTACTGGTTTAGGGTTTTCGCTAATATTAGCTTCAATAAGTATTTTTTTAAAAGACATTCAACATTTATGGACTATTTGTATTTTAGCTGGCTTTTGGACAGCCCCCATCTTTTTTATGTTGGAAGATATACAGAAAAGTTACCCTATATTACTATATATACATCCTGTAACGCCAATGATGATTAATATAAGAAATAGTACCTTTTACCATCAGCCATTGAATATGGAATTTTTTATTTGGGGTTGGTTGTATGCTTTAGGCGTTTTAATTATTGGTTTTTTCTTGTTTAAAAAATCAATTCCATATGCCACTGAAAGAATGTAAAATGAACGAAAGGGATATTGTAATTTACCTTAGAAATTTATCAAAAACATACCGTGTTTTTGAGGCAAGCAGCGACAGTATAAGAAATATTGTATTTAATATATTTAAGTTTAAAGAACGAAGAGAAATAAAAGCATTGCAAACCCTCAACTTAGATATTCGAAGAGGCGAGTTTTTCGGAATTATCGGCAGAAACGGCAGCGGAAAATCGACTTTACTAGATATGATTATGAAAACCCTTCAGCCTGATAAAGGAGGACTTGTTTACACCAAAGGTAAAATGATGAAGCTTTCTATAGGAATGGGTTTTGACCTTAATCTTACTGGTAGAGAAAATGTGTATGTAAACGGAGCTGTATTAGGTTTATCATTTAAACAAATAGGCAGAAAGTTTAAAGAAATTTTTGAGTTTGCCGAGTTAGAAAATTTTGTAGATACTAAAGTAAAGCATTATTCTAAAGGAATGAAAGCACGCCTTGCCTTTGCAGTGGCTATTCATGCCGAAGCCGATATATTTTTATTCGATGAATTTTTTGGTGGCGTAGGTGATATGCGATTTAAGAAAAAATCAGATGAAGTATTTAAAACTCATTTGATACAAAACAAAACAGTAGTAATAGTGAGTCATAGTTTGCCAATTATAAAAAAACACTGTAAAAGAGTTTTATGTTTAGATAAAGGTAAAATACTGGGTATCGGACCAACTGAAAAAATGATAAAAATTTATCAGGAAGCTATTAAAAAAAGGTAGTAATTAAAATTATCACAACAATTATAATTACCTTTTGTCAGTCTATAAGTCTGAACACTATAAAAAGCCTCAATAAATTTTTACCTTTGCAAAAAAATTACAGTAAATATGAAATTAGCAGTAGTAGGCACCGGATACGTTGGTTTGGTTTCAGGTACTTGCTTTGCCGAAACCGGTAACCAAGTAGTATGTATAGATATAGATGCCGATAAAGTTGAAAAAATGAAAAACGGCTACGTACCTATATACGAACCTGGTTTAGAAGCCATGTTTGAACGCAATACCAAGGCTGGTCGTCTTTCTTTTACCACTAATTTAGAAGAAGGCATTAAAGATGCTGAAGTGATATTTTTAGCATTGCCAACTCCGCCGGGAGAAGATGGTTCAGCAGATTTATCTTACATTTTAGGGGTAGCGCGCGATTTAAGTTTCATTATAAAAGATTACAAAGTAATTGTAGATAAAAGCACCGTTCCGGTAGGTACGGCAGATAAAGTAACGGCAGCCTTAGCGGATAATTTGGATGACGATTTGTTTGATGTGGTTTCTAACCCCGAGTTTTTAAGAGAAGGTGTTGCCGTTGATGATTTTATGAAACCCGATAGAGTGGTTATAGGCACAAATTCTGAAAAAGCGACGGCTATTATGCAACGTTTGTATGAACCCTTTGTTCGTCAAGGCAATCCTATTATTTTTATGGATGAAAAATCAGCTGAAATGACCAAGTACGCTGCAAATTCATTTTTAGCAACCAAAATTTCATTTATGAATGAGATTGCCAACTTGTGCGAATTAACCGGTGCCGATGTAGATAATGTTAGAATTGGTATTGGAACCGATACTCGAATTGGTAAACGATTTTTGTTTCCAGGAGTAGGCTACGGTGGTTCTTGTTTTCCAAAAGATGTGCAAGCATTAGCTAAAACGGCTAATGAAAACAAGTACGATTTTAAAATATTGAAATCTGTAATGGAAGTTAATAGATTGCAAAAAGACATCCTTTCAACCAAAATATTAAATTATTACAATAATGATATTGAAGGGAAAACCTTTGCAATTTGGGGTTTGGCATTTAAGCCAAATACCGATGATATAAGAGAAGCACCGGCATTATATATTATTGAAAATTTGTTAGCCAAAGGAGCAAAAATAAAAGCATTTGACCCGGAAGCAATGGACAATGTAAAAGCCATTTTTGGCGATAAAATTACCTTTGTAGATGAGCCAAATGAAGCCTTAATTGATGCAGATGCCTTAGCAATAATAACAGAATGGCAGGTTTTTAGAACACCGAGTTTTAAAGTAATGAAAGAGTTGTTAAAAGCACCTGTTATTTTTGATGGAAGAAACTTGTATGATTTGGAGCGAATGCAAGAAAAAGGTTTCCACTATGAAAGTATTGGTAGACAATTAGTGTCTCAGTTAGCGCATGCCGATATTTAATGTAAATAATAAAAGAGTTCTTTTTATACACATACCTAAAACTGGTGGGACGAGTATTGAAAACTGGTTAAGCAACTTTGGTGAAATGCAATTTTACCAGCCTGGCATACCCACTTTTATGAAATGCACACCACAACACCTAACTTTTAACGACTTGACAGTTTTGTTTAATGATGATTTTTTTGATGTATGTTTTGCTGTAGTAAGAAATCCTTATGAACGCTTAATGAGTGAGTATTTGTTTAGAACAGAAAATCAATTAAAGAAATTTAAAAGAAGGGTAAATTTTTCAGATTGGTTGATGTTGCATTTAAGCAAAGCCAAACAAAATAAACATCACTTTGATAATCATTTGCGACCGCAAACTGATTTTGTAAATGAGGAAATGAACATATTTAAAGTAGAAGATGGTTTGGAGGAAGTAACTAAATTTTTAAAAAATGAGCTAAAACTCAAATCAACAAAAAAGATACCTCAACTAAATAAATCAAAGGCTAAAAAACAGTTTATTTGGTCTGTAGAAGTTCGAAATGAAGTCAATCGATTTTACAAAAATGATTTTATACAACTTCAATATGAAATGGAAACTCCCGAATTAAAAACTTCCAATACATCCAAATAAAAATTAAACAAAGCAAAGCAATTGATGAAACGTGTTTTAGTAACCGGGGCAGCCGGCTTTTTAGGTTCGCATTTGTGCGACAAAATGATTGAAAACGGCTACCACGTTATCGGAATGGATAATCTGATAACGGGCAATATGGAAAACATCAGCCATTTAATGCCCTTGAAAAATTTTGAATTTCATCACCACGACATCACCAAATATGTACACATTTCTGGCGAGTTAGATTATATCTTACACTTCGCTTCGCCAGCCAGCCCAATTGATTATTTAAAAATACCCATTCAAACCTTAAAAGTAGGAGCATTAGGCACACATAA
>CALHDG010000003.1 GCA_938023075.1 uncultured Chitinophagales bacterium | reverse complement strand
ACAAAAATATAATTACAAAATCATATTTTCTGGCAGAAAAAGAAGGCTAATCTTTACACATAAAAAACTATCAAATTCATATCTAATTGAATTTTATGGTTTTGGGAAATATCTAATAAGAGCTTAATCGCAAATTAGGTCATTTTGATACATTGCTTTCGCTGAACTTTTATTTTAGAAATGTATAACAAAGACTTTTAGTTGTGCTTAACTGCACCAAACAACAGCACTAAAATAACCACCGCATTTTTCATAATCACTAATTAATTAGTTACTGTATAAAGATACAACTTATAATCCAATGGTTTCCCAAAAATTGGTCTTGCTTTGAAACAACTCCTCCAGCCTTTTTGTTGTTTTTACGGTTCTACCGCCATATTAATGGAACAACATGAAAAGCAGGACAACCGTCAAAACTGTCAAAACAGAATGTTGGGTAGTTTTATGGAATAAATTATAAGGTGCCTCTCCGAAAGAGTAGTGGCGAGATCATGATATTCTACTCTACTGCATTTCGTAAAATTCTGAGATGTTGGAAAGGGTTATCTGCCAGCAATTCTAAACAAAATTTAAGCGTATAATAAATTGATTTTCATTCTACAAATTAGTTTATAATATTAAATCAAAATGTATGTTACGTTTATCGTTAATTTGGTATGTTAAGGAATTGAGGCAGCTTTCACAGCATATTTTATCTTTTAATTTACTAGCGAAACTTAAGTTAATAACTAATCAATTTTATACTTGTCAATTTTAAACCCATTCTTTCAAAGCAAATATCTCATCTGCGCGAATACCTTTTTCGGTTTGTTTAAGGCTACAACATTCATTTAATCGATCGTGTTCAAAATATAAAACATAGTTTTTGGCATAGGCTGTATTTAAAAAACCGGTTTTTTCTTCCAACGTTTGTAAGGCATTTAAATCGTAACCCATAATGTAGGGTAGAGGCACATGGCCAACAGAAGGAATTAAATCTGCCACGTACACCAGCGTTTTTTCTTTGTATTGTATATGAGGTATCAATTGTGCTTCGGTATGTCCGTTCACTAAAGTAAAAGTGATTTTATCAGATGGGCTGTTGTGGCTATCGATAAAGCGCACCCGGTCATCACTTTGTAGTGGTACAAAATTTTCTTTTAAAAAGGAAGCTCTTTCGCGGGCATTCGGTTCAATGGCAGATTGCCAATGTTTTTCATTACTCCAGTAAGTGGCATTTTTAAAGGCGGCTTCCAATTTTTCTCCATTGCGTTTTACTGCTCCTCCACAATGATCAAAATGTAAATGAGTGAAAATCACATCCGTTACCGCATCTGCAGAGTAACCTTTAGCTTCTATAGATTTGATTAAGGTTGCCTCGCCGTGTGGTTCGTAGTAACTAAAAAATTTAGCACTTTGTTTATCGCCCATACCGGTATCAATTAAAATCAGTTGATCGCCGTCTTCAATTAACAAACAACGCATTTGCCAGGTGCATAGGTTTTTTTCATCTGCCGGATTAATTTTTTGCCAAATAGTTTTAGGTACAACCCCAAACATGGCACCGCCATCTAATTTAAAATAGCCGGTTTCTATGGTATGTAAAATCATATGTATATAATTATGAATTATTAATTTTGAATGATGAAATTTAAATGATAGTTATGGATTGTTACAATAGCAATTGTTTTCATTTGTATACTTACATTTTTTTAAAGCCAGGTAGAAGCAATGTTCCAATCTAAATTCATGGTGTAATGGGGTATGCCATCTTCCAGATACATGTTGGAAACGGTTTTAAAACCATAACGTTTGTAAAATTTTTCTAAGTAACATTGTGCACCAATTTTAACATTCACTTCTTTATAGTGTTGCTTTATTTTTTTTATAGATTCTACCAGTAATTGATGTCCATAGCCCTTACCTCTAAAATGAGGGTGTGTAACTATTCTGCCAACAGACGCTGCATCTGAATAAGATAATCCAACATCTAATAAACGACAATAGGCTGCAATTTCATTATTTACTTTAGTATATACATGTCGTGCTTCAATATCTTTCCCATCGCAATCAACATAAGCACAAAACTGTTCAAGTATAAAAATAGTTTCTCTTAGCTGAATGATTTGATACCAATCTTTGCGTGGTACGCTTTCAAAGTCTTCGTCAAACCAAATTATATTTTGCTTCATAAAATTCTACACAAAAATAAAAGAATGTTTAACTTCGTACATAATAATTATCAAATACCAAATATCAAATTCAAAATATCAAATACCAATTTCCAATTTTCAATTATCAAATACCAAATATCAAATACTGAAAACACTAATTAATTATAAATTATGTGTATGAAATTATATAGTACAATATTGGTGCTGTTAGTAGGATTGAGTGCTTGTTCGCAAACAAAAACCAAGTTAAATACTACTCAAACGAGTAAAATAGAACAAGTATTACCTTTTGATAAAGTTGTTAAAACGGAAGCTGAGTGGAAAGCTCAATTAGATGATGAAACCTATTATGTAACCCGTGAAAAAGGAACCGAAAGAGCGTTTACAGGAACCTATTGGAATCACAAAGCCAAAGGCATATATACTTGTGTTTGCTGTGATTTGCCCTTGTTTGATTCCACAACCAAATTTAAATCGGGTACAGGCTGGCCCAGCTATTATGAACCGATTGAGGCAATAAATGTGAAGGAAGAAAGTGATAACAGTTTTGGTATGCGACGAGTGGAGGTATTGTGTAACCGTTGCGATGCCCATTTGGGGCATATTTTTAGTGATGGACCTCAACCAACCGGCTTACGTTATTGTATTAATTCAGCCTCCTTAAAGTTTGTTGAATCGGAATAATATTATGGATTGTGTAAAGCAATTTGATATTTAGAATTTCAGTAGCTATGAAAAGAATTAATTACAGCACCCATACCAATTGGGAAAATGAAACAGCCTATTCCAGAGCGGTGAAATATGGCAACCAAATTTTTGTTTCGGGTACTACAGCGGTTAACGAAGAGGGCACCATTCAACATCCTCAACAAGTAGAACAACAGGCTGTTTTTATTTTCGAAAAGATTGATCAAACCTTAAAAGCCTTGGGAGCCAGCTTACAAAATGTAGTTAGAACCAGAGCTTTTATAACCGATATTCAACAATTTAAAAGTTTTTCAAAAGCTCATCATCATTTTTTTAAAGATGTTAAACCGGTTTGTACCTTGGTGGAAGTAAGTGCCTTAGTACATGCTGATTTGGTTATTGAAATTGAAGTAGATGCCATGCTTTGATATATAAAAACGCTCCACTATTAAAAAAGAGGCTGAATCTTAAAATGCATAAGATCCGCCTCTTTTTGCGGGGCTAATAAATTCCGCGTTTTATAACAATTTAATCACAATATGTATTTATTATTTTTAAACTACTGTTCGTTGGCAAATCAAACCCTTCTAATAGTTCAATACTTTCACCAGAATTTAAATTGATACTATGCCCTTCTAAGGCTTTAGAACTTACTTGAAGTATCAAGTTAGCCTTATAGGTTCCACTACTTAAAAAAGTATTGGCAACTGAAACAGTATCAACACATGGATCTGAACCACAAGGACCAGCTACCCAAGAAGTTACGCCTCCTTGAGCTTTTGCTAAGCAAAAATTAGAATACGTAACTCCATCGCAACCACAAACGGGTGCATAAAATTGAGGGCAACCAGGGCTTGGGTTAAACAAGCTCATGTCTATACAAGCACAAGGTATTATTTCTTCTATGTAGATAGCCTCTCCGAAAAAATCAGGACAATTTTCTCCATTCAAATTGTCTTCTCCGCCCCAACCACAAATAAATGTACTATCGCAGGTGGCTACAAAGTCCAATCCAAAATTACAATTATCGAAATAAAATACAGTTTCTTGATTATAATTATAGGTGTTTACTGAATAAGAGCCATCAGTATAATGTTGGAGCCAATCAACTTGTGTTGGGCTATCAAAACCACATAATCCGCAATATAATTCTTTTGCCCAAATTGATTCAATGGTAGTATAATTGGCAATCAAATCTGCACATTCATTTAAACCATTACTGCCTCCTATAGAGCAATATTCTGTGCCATCACAATGGTAAATGGTAGTTAATGCGTTTGAGCAGTTTTGTTGATCTGCCCAAAAGGCAATATAGTTGCTACCTTCAAATTCTATAAACTCAACTGTACTAACGCATTCGTTGCATATATTAAGCAAAGCTTCGTCTAACCAAGGTAAGTTATTTATGTCGCAACAGTTGCCTGCATAAGCCACATCAATAAACTCACAATTGGATTGACAAGCGTTGGGATAAGTATTTCCGTCAACACCACAAACAGGTGCATCTATATCAGCGCATTCGCATACAATTGGTTCACTTAAAATTTCTTTACAGCATGAACCAATGGTAGTTCCATCGCATCTATAAACCGATAGGCACACATTATACACATTATCAGCAACGGGAGCACTATTTTTAATGTAAAGTAAATCTATATTACAAGGATTTTGTGAGGCAATACTGCCTCCATTATCAAAATTCCAAAAATAATTACAATCGTCATCTAAACCTGAAATGTCTTCAAAACAATATACATTAGCTCCGTAAGTTATTGGATCGCCAAGTTCAATATTGCGGACTTTTTCAACTGTAAAAGAAACAGCATTGCCGGTGCAAACAATAGGGCAGTTTTGATCAATTATGACTTCATAATAAGCATACGAGTAAGTCATATCAGTAGTAGAAAAAATCTCCATTTCATAAATAGTTGATTCGATAGGCGAGGCAATGGGGTTTGAACAATCCAAGCAACTTAGTGAGTTCAACGGTTGCCAACTTACAATAGTATTGTCGGCTACTTCATCCATACCAATCTGAATATTATCTCCCGGACATATGGTATATGCCTGTTCAATGGAACACGCACCCGGTGTCCAATAATTTAAACCACCTTCTTTTTCTGCAATACAAGCATTTGAATACGTTCTTCCATTACAGCCACATACCGGATTATTGGGTACATTACAAAGTGCTGAGGTATCAATTAATGTCTCATCTTGACAAGGTAGATAACCTACTATCTCTAAACAGCAAGTTTCTATTAAAGTGGCATTACAATCAAACAAAGATAAACAAACATTATAAGGCTCAGAAACCGGAACTCCATTAACTACTGAGGCTAAGGCAATGTCGCAAGGGTTTTGCAGGTTAGAGGTTGTTCCATTACCAAAATCCCATTCCCAAGCACATGCTTCGTTAGTATCAATCATATCATTAAAGCAATAAACAATATCTACTTGATTGACAGATGGCTCGTTAAAATCTATTTTTTGATAGGTAAAAGGTATTGAATCACATAGAGTAAAACAGCTGTCTACCGTAACTTGATAGTATTGATAACTCGTAGTCATATCTATAGTAGAAAAAATACTCATTTCATAAAGAGTGCTATTGGAAGGACTGGCAATTGGACTTTCACAATCTGTGCAACTTAAACCCGCTGTAGGTTGCCAACTTACTACCGTATTTCCTAAAGTAGCCTCTAAACCAATTTGAATATCATCATCTAGGCATATAGCATAAGTTTGTTTTGGTATACAAGTACCTTGCGTCCAATAGTTTAATCCTCCTTCTTTTTCAGCAAGGCAGGTATTGTCGTAAGTTTTACCGTTGCAGCCACAAACCGGATTATCAGGAATATTACAAACTGCAGTTGAATCTATTAGCGCATCATCTTGGCAAGGTATGTAAGCATCTATTAATGAACAACAGGTCTCGATTATTGTATTGCTGCAATCAAAAATAGACAAACAAACATTATAAGCTTGTTGAACCGGTTCTCCATTTGTTTCACTGGCTAGAGCAATATCACAAGGGTTTCTATCCGTAGAAGTTGTTCCATTGCCAAAATCCCATTCCCAAGCGCAAGCTTGGTCAAGTTGGTTGGGTTCGTTAAAGCAGTATATATTATTTACTTGGCTAGGCGGTGATTCATTACTTAACGTAAAGCCCGTTTTTTGGTACATAAACGGTATAGCATCACAAATTGAAACACAAGGTTCAACAATTACTTCATAATATTGATAGCTTATACTTTGATTTAGGGTTGAAATAATGCTCAACTCATATATAGTAGTTGCCAAAGGACTTGCCAATGGATTTTCGCAATCGAAACAACTTAAATCATTGCTTGGTTGCCATGTATATGCGGTATTGACAACATTACCTGATACACCAATTTGAACATTATCTCCTTCGCATATGGTATAACTTTCGGTTAAAGGGCATGCCCCAGATTCCCAAGTTGTAATGCCCCCTTGTATTTCCGCAAAGCAACTGTTAGAATAGGTTTTGCCATCGCAACCACATACCGGATCGAATTGTAAAGTGCACATGGCATTAGGATCAATTAAGGTAGAATCGATACAGGCTACCGGGCAATTGTTGTCAACAATTACCTCAAAGTAATAATAGCTTGATGTTGAAGTTGAATCAATTACCTCCAATTCATACAGTATATTGGTTTGTGCGGTTACTACTGGATTGTAACAATCTGAACAGGATAAAGCATCAGTTGGATTCCAATTATATTGTGCCATATTTAATAATGGGGTAGAAAAGCCAATTTGAGAACTTTCCCCTTCGCAAACCATATAAGTTGATTCAATAGGGCAAATTCCTGAACTACCCATCATTACGCCATCTGTTATTTGAGCAAAACAAGCATTTTGATAAGTTTTACCATTACAACCACATATTGGGTCGTATTGTAAGGTACACATGGCATTAGGGTCAATTAAAGAAGTGTCAATACATTGACTAAAAATGAAATTGCATGAAATCAATAAAGTGATTACAATTGAAGTATAAACCTTCATGGGGATAAACAGTTTTGGTTAAACAATGAATACTATAAGCAAGCTTATATATGAAAATTAACACATAATCATTCGCTGGTTGGTTTAAGGGCATTAAATATAATAGTATAACTTAATAGACAATAAAGCTTTAAAAATAGTTGCAAGGCAATGCTGTTTTTTCTAATTATATAAATATTATTGTTCGTAAATACACTCAAATTCAGTTGAGTAGACCTGTGTATTCATTAAAAAAAAATCAAAAAAAATACGATCCAATGCATCGCTTTTTAGTTTTTGGTTATATAGTATTGTAGAAAGCGTTTTCTTAACTTTTGTAAATCTTTTAACATAAAAAATGAATATCATAAATAAAATAGTAGTCTTAACAAGTGCAATTGCACTTTTACTTTTTACCGCTTGTGAAAAAGATCCAATTGATGAAATTAAACCTTTAAATCCAATTGAGGTAGCAACTCAAGAACTATCTGAAAATCCATTAATTAAAGGAGTAGGTAAAATGGCATCGGATGGTTTTGCTTTAGAATGTATTACTTTTAGTTATCCGTTTGCTTTTGAATTAGAATCTGGTGATAACCTTACCATCAATAATAATGATGAGGCAGAAATTGCTTTATATAATGAAGATGATTATGTGATAGATTTTGTTTATCCTATAGAAGCGACTGATAAGGAAGGGAATATATTTATTATAAACAACGCAGATGAATTGGCTGAAGCGTTTATTACTTGTATACCTGAGGATGGCTGGGATGATTTTGAAGAAGAAGGGTTTCCTGCATTTGATTTTGAAGGTTTATGTGTTGAGCTATCCTATCCGTTTAGCCTTCATTCATACAATGAAGAATTAACTATAGAAGTGAATAATGAACAAGAATTTGCAGAAGCACTAGTAAGCGAGTATTATTATTTTTTGTTTCCGATTAATGTGGTTGATCAAGAAGAAAATACAATAGCTATTGAAGATGATGCAGCATTAATGAACGCTTTATTTGAATGTGATAACTATAATGGCTATTATTATAATCATTGCCCATTTGATTTTAGTTTTTGCTTTGAATTGGTTTATCCGGTTGGTTTAATTGATGAAGCAGGCAATATAAGTACCGTAAACAATGCAGACGACCTGTACAATTTGCTTTTTTCTGGCGGAGCAGTAGACTTTGTTTACCCGGTTAGCCTAATTTCAGAAGATGGAACTACTATTGAGGCAAATGATGCTAATGTAATTGATGAGTTGATTGATGAGTGCTTTAGTTTTGATTATGGAGACTATCCTCCATTTTACTATTTCGATTTTTGTTTTGCCATTGACTATCCGGTAGATTTTACGGATGCCACTGGTAATACACATACGGCTAACAATGAAGATGAACTTTACGAAAGAATATATTCAGGAGAAGTAACTAACTTTGTTTTTCCGGTTACCCTAATTTTTGAAGATGGTACTACAAAAACAGTAAATGATTTAAGTGAATTAAATGCAGAAATTGAAGTATGTTATGATTATTCATATACATCTTTCCACTATCCTCCATTTTATTATTCCTACTTTTGCTTTACCATTAATTATCCGGTACAATGGATTGATGCAGATGAAAACTCCAGCACCGCCGATAATGAAGAATTACTTTTTGAAGTCATCTATTCTGGTGAAATGGTTGACTTAGTTTACCCAATTACAGTTACTTTTGAAGATGGTACGATTGTAACTGTCAATAATGCTGATGAAATAAACAATTTAGTAACTGATTGTGAATATGAAGAATACCCCTTTGAGGGGTATGAACTAAACGCTGTTGAAATTTTCAATTTATTGTTAACGGGTGAATCATTTTGTTATAATATCAATTATCCGATTACCATTACGGTAAATAATGAAACTCAAACAATAGATGAAGCAGCGGCAATAGAAGAGATAAAACTAGAATTAATTTCGAATGAAATGTTGACCGGAGCAACCATCAATTACCCAATTACGGCAACATTAATTTCAGATGCTAGTACAATAACAATAAATAATGATACAGAGTTTGTAAACTTTTTTGAAAACTGTCCCTAAAATTTAAATTGATTTGGTCGATATCCAACTTATAAATAAATGCAGATCAGGTAAGCGCACAGCTTTCAAGCATATGTATGAAAGCTGTGCTCCTTATATTTATACCGTTGTAAAACGATATATATATGAGGTGGAAGATCATAAAGATGTGATGCAGGAATCGTTTGCAAAAATATTTTTGTACTTGAAAAATTACGATCCTGCCAGAGGTGAATTTAAAGCCTGGATTAGGAAGATTACTATAAACGAATGCTTTAAATTGCTTAAACAAAAAAAGAAAGTGAGTCACTTAAATGTAAAATTTATTCAAGAAGATTTAGAAGAACCCTATTTTCCAAATTATGAAGCCTTAACCAAAGAAGATGTAGATAATTATCTTGAAAAAATGCCTGAACGCTACAAAATGGTTTTCATGTTGTCGGTTATTGATGGTTACTCCCATAAAGAAATTGGCAAATTGTTACATATTAATGAAACCACCTCGCGCTCGCAATTATCAAGGGCGAAGAGTTGGATTAAAAAAGAATTATTACCAGAACTAAAACTATACTTAGATGGAACAGCTTAACAAAAAAATAAAAGATATATATAATAAAGCACAAACTCCGTTGCCTCCCGAATTTAATTGGGATGATATGAAGGAGGGCATCTTTGAAAAGATAGCAGAGCAGGAAGATAAGCCAATGCCATTTTATATAAATAAGTTAGGAAGATTAAGCTTGGTTCTTATGGCTTTAATTTTTCTGCTGCTTTCTTCAAGTATTTATTTTTTAGTAAATGATTCAAAGAAAAATATACCTCAAAGCGACTTAAAAAATGAAGCAACAAAGTCTTCAATTAACAAACTACATTCAACAACGCTTCATCGGAATGAAACAGAGATTCGGCAAGACGATAAACATGAAATAGTTCAACCTATAAATCCTATAAACAGTATAAATCTAAACACATCTTCTGATAGTGAAACAATAGTTAAAATTATTGAATCAACTATAGATTTAAAGAGTAATACGAATAATAAAAAGTTTGTTGAATCTACAACGAAACTAGCATCAAATACGAAGTCGATCATTCCTTTTAACCATAGACTTACCGAAGTGATTGAAAATGAGTTGACTGAGAAAGATGAAATTCAACAAAAAAATACGATCTACTATACTAAGAAACAGTTAGACAACCAAAATGAAAAAGATAAAGCTGTAACGAAAGAACAACCATTAAAAACCAATCTTAATTCCAATAATAAAGTAAACACATCTGTTAAACCGCTCATTCAAAAAAAATCATTTTTAATATCTAATAGCTCTAATGAGGGTATAATTGATAAGACCGAAGTGGTTAATATTACCAATAAAGCCTTTAGGGAAGATGGACAGCGTTACCATACCCTACAATTTGATGGTGGTATAAACAATCTGTTATCCATTTACCAAAAAGAAGATAATAAGCCATACGAAACTGAAGTCGGTTTCGCATCTTATTATGTAAATGCAAGTTATCAACATACATTTGCTAATGGAGTATATCTATCCGCTGGCTTCATGTGGAGTAAACTAAAAACAAAGTTTGAACTGTCAGATACCCTCATCCACAACTTTCCAGTAAAAGATGCCTTAACCAAAAGAATTAAAAACGCCTATACAAATAATCATATAAGAAATGTTTATGAAGATATTGATGTGCCGGCACTTGCTTCAAGACAAGTTAGACATTATAATAATTTTGATGCACTAAGCTTACCATTTATTGTTGGAAAGCGTTTTGGCTACAAAAAACTGACTTACCATATTGGCATTGGAACGGATGTGTCTTTGTTTAATCAATCAGAAGGAAGAACTTTACGAGATAATAAAGTGATCAATTACTCAAAATTAGAAGAAGGACCATACCACAATGGCATACAAATTTCTGCATTAGCCGAAACAGGTATAGGTATAAGCATAAGTCAACAGATGGAGTTTTTGATGCATTTTAGATACAAGCAGTTTCTAAGAAATTGGTCTAACGATGGCTTAGTGGTGAAACCTCAGGCAATAATGCTTGGCACTGGTTTGAGGTTTAATTTTTAGCTTTCCTAAATTCTTAATGTGGTAAATATTGCGGTATTTTACGATGTTGCGTTTGTTGCTCATAGGCATACGCAATTTCAAAAAGTATACCTTCACTCCATGCTTTACCCCAAATAGAAATGCCAACCGGCAAGCCATCTACCATACCCATAGGCACACTAATAATAGGATAACCCGCCATGGCTGATAAAGATGAACTACCGCCGAGATATAAATCACCGTTGGTTAAATCAGTCTTCCAAGCGGGGCTGGCAGTTGGGGCAATAAAAGCATCCAATTCATTTTCTTGCATCACTTTATCCATTCCATCTTTTTGAGTGTTGAGCAACATCTTGGCTAATTTATCTTGATAATCTTTGGAATCTAAATCCGCTTTTTCAGCTGCTTCTATTAATATCTTTTGATCGAATGTACTTTCGGTTTTATCTTGTTCATTAAAAGCAATGAGTTCGTTAAGGTTTTTTATTGGAGCAGCATCACCCAAAGAAGTAAAATAGGTATTTAAGCCATCTTTAAATTCGTACAACATAATTTGGTACGATTCATCATACACTTTTTCGGGCATCACCTCTTCTATCTCAATCAATTTTGCACCGGCAGCTTTCATATCTTCTATAGCCTGATGAAACACTGGACTTACTCTTGGATGAAAATCAGCAAAGGGTTTATAAATACCAATGCGCTTACCTTGCAAACCATCTTTTTTTAGGTAAGCTGTATAATCGGTTAAAAAATGATTTTCACTGTTTATTGATTTCGCATCACCTTGGTCAACGCCAGTTAAAGCGCCTAAACAAATAGCAACATCTTCAACAGTCCTACCCATAGGTCCGGCACTATCTTGAGTAAATGAAATAGGAATAATACCGCTTCGGCTAATCAAACCAACCGTTGGTTTTAATCCAACCACTCCATTGTTGTTACTGGGGCAAACGATCGATCCATTAGTCTCGGTACCAATAGCAAGGGTACTCAAACTGGCAGCCACCGCTACTCCCGAACCCGAACTCGATCCACAAGGATTGCGATCTAACTTGTAGGGGTTTTTAGTTTGTCCTCCTAAGCCACTCCAACCGCTCGAAGAAATTTTAGACCGGAAGTTAGCCCACTCTGATAAATTGGTTTTTCCTAAAATAACGGCACCGGCTTCACGTAGTTTGGCAGCCACCCAACTATCTTGCAATGGCTTAGAACCGGCAAGCGCTTTTGAACCGGCTGTGGTGCTCATCTTATCGTGCGTATCAATATTATCTTTTAGTAAAACCGGAATGCCAAATAAAGCACCTTTGTTTTTGCCGGCTTTTAACTGTGCATCCAAACGTTTAGCAATGTCTAAAGCATCAGGATTAATTTCCAATAGGGCATTCAATGCTGGTCCTGCTTTGTCTATAGCTTCAATGCGATTTAAATAAGCCTGCACTATTTGTTGAACGCTAAACTTTCCATTTTCATAGCCTTGATGAAGGTCCGGGATATTCAATTCTTCTATAGAAAAATTTAAATTATTTTTGGTTTGATTGACGGCTTTCATCTCATTTGTGTTTGCATTGTAACTTGTTAATAATAAGATGCTTATTAGAAGACTACATACAAAGGCATAAAATTTCATTGGTTTTTGTTTGAATTGAAAATGACATATTAATTTATTTTTGTAGCATTACTAAGTTTATCAATTTACTAAACGTTCATCTATCTTATAACTTTCTTTTTCGATAATTTTTATATTAGAGAAGTCTGGATGAGATGGATTTAATATAATATAATATTATGCTCTGATTTTAAAATAACTGAGGGCACCTTAATCCCTAACATTTTTTGAGTTGTAATTTTTTCTGTTCCCCATAAATTTACCAAATTTGGCACTTTTGGTTTATCCCAATTTTTTGGTAACTCAGCTATTTTAAAGTGTTTAATTTGGTCAACTAATTTGGTTGGTATTTGAATTGTAAGTATAACGTATTTAGGTGGTTTAAACATTTTAGATGTATGCACTAATAATTCTAATACCGTCAGCGATTTGTGCTCACAAGTGTATACTACCGGAACACCCTTTTTATTCCACCGTCCTCCGTACAATTTCGCTCCCATTCCTGAAAGGTCACTTGCAAATTCTTCTCTTGTTATTCTGTAAACCAGCACGCTAAAAATCTATCCGATTATGCCGTGCTCTAATCTGCCCAATTCATCATAAACCAAGTCAATTCCCAAAACCGTATCTAATAAATCAATGGGCTTTTCATATCCCAATGCTCTAATTTCACTGTTTATCCAACCCCAAAATTTTTCTCTGTTCTCAAACAATTGAAGCCTCGGATAAATAAATCAGTAATTTGAATCAATTTAGCAGACATATCTTTTTTTAAAGTTATACTGTTTTCATATCCACTTGTTTGGTTTTCAGAAACAGATAAAATTGAAGCCATTTTTTTAGTACCTATACCGGTATACTTCATTATATTTTTAAATTCATTGCCTGTTAAGCCTGCTCTACTCAACTTAATATAATCATAAGTTGAATCAATTTTTACCTTTCTGTATTTTGTATTTAAGATATCACTTACCTTTGTCGTAAAGCACTTTTTTTACTGTAAATATACGGACATTTTTTAATTGTTTGATTTTAAATAAAAAAATTTCTCTGGCAACAATTCGCAATACTCGAGTTATAAGAAACTAATTCAAACAGTTTATTGTTTATTAACTGTTAAAATAAATTCCTATATGATAGAAGTCTCCGATGTGGTGAAGCAGTATCAGCTAAACAAGCAGCAAAAAAAAGAATTGCAAACCACTGCCAACTCCATTAATGCCGTTAATAAAGTAAGTTTTACCTGTACGCCGGGCAAGGTGTTTTCGTTACTCGGACCAAACGGTGCCGGTAAAACTACTACCCTTCGGATGATTGCCACCATTTTAAAACCTAGCTCAGGCAATATTCAAGTGAATGGACATAGTGTGGCAAATGCCCCCAACGATGTTCGGAGGAGTATTGGTTTTCTAACAGGTTCTACTAACTTATACGACCGTTTAACACCTGGCGAAATTGTAAAATATTTTGCTGATTTGTATGGAATGGATGCCACCACTTTTAAGCAACGGAAAGAAGTGCTGTTTACCCGTTTAGGTATTCACGAGTTTGCCAAAAAGCGCATTGGGCAAATGTCAACAGGTATGAAACAAAAAGTTTCTATTGCCCGAAGTATGATTCACAATCCAAGCGTGGTTATTTTTGATGAACCTACTTCTGGTTTAGATGTGATTACCGCTAATAGTATTATTGAGTTGATCAGGCAATGTAAACAAGAACAAAAAACGGTTATTTTTTCATCACATATTATGAGTGAAGTAGATTTACTGTCCGATGAACTGGCAATTATTTCAAAAGGTAATTTAATTTTTAATGATACCATGCAAAACTTCCGGCAACAGGCTGCTGGTCAATCACTCACCGAGGCTTTTATTAATCTTGTTAACGCCAACTAATCCATTTTAAAACTATGCATACTATTTTTACGGTTATCAAAAAAGAATTAATTGATACGCTACGAGATCGCCGAACCTTAATTTCAGCCATCGTTCTGCCAATTATTTTAATTCCATTGTTGTTTTTTGGTGCGACTAAGCTTACTCAAAATTTAATTCAAAAAGAGCAAACCAAAAAAATAAAAATCACCTTTTTTGGAGCACCAGAAAACATACCTTCTTACTTTAAAGACGAAAATATTGAATTGGTTAATTACTTCAATTTGGCTGATGCCAAAGTAGCCATAGAACAAGATAGCTTGGATGCCATTATTGAATTTGCTCCTGATTTTCAGACAAAGGTGAATGCCATGGAAACGGGCAACATAAACGTAAGCTATAAAACTACGGAAACGGCTTTGTTCAAACGCATCTCTACAAAACTAGAAATTTATAAAGCCGGCATTTTACAAGACCGCATACAAACCTTAAACATTTCGCCCGAAGCCATCAATCCAATTAACATTCAACAAACCGATATGGCGAGTAGCAAAGAACAATTGGGTCAGGTTATTGGCGGAATGTTGCCTTACCTGTTTATTATAATGTGTTTTTTAGGCTGCTTATATCCTGCTTTAGATTTGATAACCGGTGAAAAAGAAAAAGGTACTATTGAAACTTTGCTGACCGTTCCCGCTTCCCGCTTTCATATTTTATTAGGCAAAATGTTAGCTATTGCTTTAGTGGGTTTGGCTGCGGCTGTTATGATTTTAATTGGCTTGTTAGTTTCTTTAAGATTGTTTCCTGATGTTCCCGCAGAATTTTTAACGGCTATCAACAGTATTGTTAGTGTTAAGTTTGTTATGATGTTGTTCGGTATGCTCATTCCACTAAGTATTTTCTTTGCCGGTTTATTAACTACTATGGTAATTCGGGCAAAGAGTTTTAAAGAGGCGCAAAGCTATGCTTCGCCAGCTAGTTTTGTGGTAATTTTACCAGCAGCTTTGGCTATGTTGCCCGGTATGGAATTAACCTGGAGCACCGTTTGGATACCCATTTTAAACGTGGCTTTAGCAACCAAAGAGATTGTGGCAGAAACCATTCAAATGCCTCATTATTTGGTGGTGGTGTTGTCTTTAGTGTTGCTGTCCATCTTATCCATATTAATTAGTTACAAACAATTTGGTAAAGAAAGTAATGTGTTGAATTAAGTTCAATTGTTATAATTACACAAATCATTAATTAATTTTTGTATTATAAGAAATGATTGTTATGGATTTAATATTAAGTTTTATTGTTGAAGTTATATTTATTGATATAATAGGTGGTTTTTTACTTTAATTGTAAAAGGATTCATGAAGTTGAGAGATTGAGTTTACGGAATTAAAAGAGAGATCGATCCTATTAAAGCTTTAGAAAAAAAGTATCTGTATAAAAAAATTGAATTAACGGTTGGCTTGAATACAAAATTGAAACCTGGTATTACAGGTACAGTGATGGAAATTATTGACGAGCACAAAGTATATGCAGAATTTTACGACCAAAGGGGTAAACAAATTGAGTGGGAGGATGAATTGATTTTCGAGCTCGGCATAAAGCAATTTAAACTTCAACAATAAAACGGTTGAGAGCTCTGGAAGTTAAAAACAAACCTATTCTTGATTCTAATCGCAGACCTGACAGGTTTCCAAAATCCTGCCAGGTCTTGAAGAAAACTGCTTATTCACAAAAATAGCCGGCATTATTATCACTACTGCAAGGTGTTCCGGCAATTAAAGTAAATTCTGCTCCGTCGTGGTCATCCTCGTCAGCCATGCCCACCAACGGACTTGAATAATCATCATTTCCATTATCCATATCAGATGTAGAATCGATATCCTGTACCGGGTCGCCAAATATGTCAACCGCTCCAAAAATTTCGGCAAAGTTGGTATAAGTATCTGCGGTTGTGTTAGGGTTTATAGTAAAATTAACATCTATTGATATAGCCTCACCGCTCTCTAATGGTCCAGCAATAGTGGTGATGGCATTGGCACCCATTTGAGTCCAATTGGTATCAGCTAAAATTAAACCTACGGGTATATAATCAACCACTTCAATATTTTGAGCGGCTAAGTTTCCCTCGTTGTATATGGTAATAGTAAAATTGACGGTTGTGTTGTCTCCAATAGTAAAAGGTCCGGTTGATTTGATTTCTTTAACCAAAGCCAAATCAAAAACTTTTAAGCAACTTCCATCGTCACAATTTACATTGGGGTCAAAGTTAGGGCATCGAAGGTCTAGGCAACCTAAAACTTGCGGTTCCACAACTTGGCAATCACATTCTCCTGGAAGGGGATCGGCAAGAATGTCGCCAAGGCAAGCATCTTGGTTAGAGCAATCGGGCGGACATTCTACCACTATTATTTGATCTTTAGTTGTTACATTCCCACAATCATCTACTGCTTCCCATCTTTTAGTGTAGGTTGTTGTGCCTGGGCAGGAGGTGTTTTCTTGTATTAAATCCTCAACAATAAAAGAACTTGCCATAAGTTCAGCATCATCACATGCATCATAGGCATCAAAAACATTTCCTGTTATAGCAGCATCCATCGGGTCCGTTCCGCAAGGTACTGTTATATCTGCCGGCACTGTAAATTCCGGACCTTCTCCGTCAATTAATTCAATCCGTTGTATGTGTTCTGTAGTATTTCCGCAAGGGTCTACTGCTTTCCAGGTTCTATTTACAATTAGCTCTGCGCAAAGCTGATTATCTAAAATTATAGAATCTGTAAAAGTAACGACAGGATCAATAGGGCAATTATCAACCGCAAAAGGAGTTGCAAAATCAACCTCCTCACAGTTGGTCAATTGAATATCTTCTATATCCATAAAAGTAGGTGGCTCTGTATCTGAGGCTATTGTAGTAATAGTAAATACACAAGTTGCGATGATATCATCATCTGAAATTACAGGATTGAAGTTAGCGTCATTATAAATAATAACCTCTCTGGTTACTTCTCTTGCATTTGCTTCACAGTAAAAAACAAGGTCAGAATCTACGCTTGATGCACCGGTTTCGGGTAAAGCTCC
>CALHDG010000002.1 GCA_938023075.1 uncultured Chitinophagales bacterium | reverse complement strand
TGCCAATGGTTGCTCGTTTGATATTAATGTGCCTTCACCAATGTGCGATCCAGTTTTATTAGACTGTCCGATAACCGCAAAGATCAATGAATTTCATTATGATAATGCCGATACCGATGTGAATGAATTTGTAGAGATTGCTTTACCGGCAGGCTCCGATCCTACCTTAGTTCAAATAGATTTGATTAATGGAAGTACTAGTGAAAGTTATGATACCTATATTTTAACCACAGGTGATTTTGTGTCAACCGACGGAACTAACGATTATTATGTTTGGAATCCAGCGAACTTACAAAACGGACCGGACGGTATTGCTTTGAGTTGTATAGATGGAACGCTGTATCAATTTATATCGTACGAAGGGCAAATAACCGGCTTAGGTACACCAGTAGATGGTGTCATGTCAACGGATATAGGGGTAGATGAAGATTCGAACAACACCGAAACCCAATCGATCATGTGCGATGGGACAGGCGTTTTTGTAGCAAACTGTACTGCCGACCCGGGCTTTGCCAATGATTTAAGTACTTGTATTGAAGATATTTTAGGTTGCACTGATCCCACCGGTTGTAATTTTGATGAAAATGCCAATGTAAATGAAGGTTGCATTTTTGCAGAAGGTTGCGATACCTGTGACGGCATGGGCGGCATTACAGATAACCCGGAGGTAGGCGAACTTTGTGATGACGGAAACGCAGATACGAATTACGATACCATACAGCCGGATTGTGCTTGTGCGGGTACAACGGAAACTTTTGATTGTCCTGATTTAATTGCCAATGTAGGTGATGCTTGCGATGATGAAAACCCGGCAACTGAAAATGATGTGGTAACCGGTGAATGCGGGTGTGCTGGTACACCTATTTGTATTGCAGATTTTTCTATTGGTGATATAAATTGTGAAACCATAACCGGTGGAACAGATGCATACACGGTAAACATCAAATTTACAGGTGGTGGTTTTGATATGTTTACCATTGAACCCAATGCCGGAATAATTGAAGGATTGGACTGTCGGTGTGAAGGGATAACGCCTCCACCTCCCGGCGATTTATTGATTTCAGAATTAAGTTTTAACCCGTGTGCTGAACAAGGGGGTGATGGCGATTGCGAGTATTTTGTACTTACTAATAATGGTATCGATGCGATTGACATAAGCGGATATGCCATTAGTAATGCCTTTACTTTTAATTTTCCAGGTGGTATTGTGCTCAACTCCGGTCAAAGTATTGCGGTAGGCATCTCTGCCGACTGTCCGGTTGGTAATTTTGATATTACCGGTGGTTGGAGCGGAAGCATGAGCAATTCCAATAATGAATCTTTAGATTTATCTGACGCAGATGGCGTTTTAATTGGTTCGTTTACCTATGATGGTAACTTGGGCGACGGTAATTGTTTAGCGCAATGCTTCGATAATACAGGCACACCAACAGAATGTGAGCCAAGTGCTTTAGGTGATCCGGTTTTTGATTGTCCTGATTTAATGCAAAATATCGGTGCAGAATGTGATGATATGGATGCCACTACAGGTAATGACTTGGTTATGGCAGATTGTGTTTGTGCCGGTATTCCATATACCTGTCCTGATTTATCGGCATTTATTGGCGAACCTTGTGATGATGGAGATGAAGCAACTTTTAACGATGTAGTTTCAGCAGATTGTATTTGTGCCGGTTCACCGCCAACCATAGGCGATATTATTATTACAGAACTAAGTTATAATCCGTGCAGTGCTCAAGGCGATGATGGTGATTGCGAATACCTGCTTATTCAAAATAATGGAACAGCAGATATTGATTTGAGTGCTTGGGCAATTGCCGGTGCTTTTACCTTTGTTTTTCCAGCCGGTACAATCATTACGGTTGGTCAATCTTTATCCATTGGTATTTCTGAAAATTGTCCGGTTGCTACTTTTGATTTGGCAGGAGGCTGGAACGGTGGTTTAGGCAATTCGGGCGAAACCATTTTAATTTTAGATAACAGTGGTATGATTATCAGTTCTTATAATTATAGTGATGCCTTTGGTGATGGCGATTGTTTGGTTTATTGTTTAGATAACACCGGTGTTGCTTTCGAATGCGAATCATCCATTTATGGTGAGCCGGTTTTCGATTGCCCGGAATTGATGGCTTTTATTGGCGATAGCTGTGATGACAATAATGAAATGACCGTAATGGATGCCGTTCAGATTGACTGTACTTGTGTTGGTATTATTCCAACTTTTGATTGTCCCGATGATATGGTAAATTTGGGTGATAGCTGTGATGATGGAAATGAGGCAACGGTAGGCGATATGATTATTCTCGGCGGTGCCAATCCTGATTTTGATGAAAGTGGAACTATTGTAGTTACCGACATACCCGAAGGAACGGATTTAATATTTACGATAACCAGCATCAACGGATGTTCATTTGATATTAATGTACCCTCACCGCTCTGCGAACCCGAAGCAGGAGATTGTGCCCCTAATTCCGGTAACTTCCCTTGGAACGGACAATAATCTTTTTTAAGAAAAGAGAAATTTTAATTGACTTTAAATCTTAAAAAAGAAATGAACAAAAATATTAATCATAATATAAAAGTAAGGCAAGTTGTCTTTTGGATGTTGACCTGTATTTTTGGTCTCCAAAATATGCACGTTGTTGGGCAAGAAGTATGCGATTGCGAGAACAATATCTTCACGGCTTTTGCGGTAGCCGAGCCGGACACTTATAATGAAACCGATTACTCCCAAATATATATATTGACCTTTGCCGATGGAGCGGTTTTTGGAGTGGGAACAACCGGCAGTTTTCCAAATTTGCAGCCCAATACTGAATATTTTATCTATGCAGTTAATGTGTTAGAAACCGATACCATCAATTTTGTAAATGATCTTGCCGGTAGCAACATTAGTGAGCTTGAACAAGAAACCGGAACCTTAGCCAACTATTGTTATGAGTTGAATGAAGGCAGATACACCTTTAATTGTGTTTGTGATGAATTGGCTACTTGCCCGGAAATTGGGATGATTGAAACAACCAATACAGTTTGCACCGGCAACTTTATTGATATTACGGTTGCCGGAATTACCAATGCACTTCAAAGCCAAAATGGAGCAACCGATTTTCAAATTTTAATTGGAGCGAATTCAGGTCCGGTAGATATTAATCCTTATGAAACGCCGCCGCAAATTATATTTAATTTCAACGACCCACTTACTGTAATAAATGGAGCAGTGAATTTAACCGCAGTTGGTCCATTAACCACTGCAGGATTATTTACCATAGTAGCATACCTAAGTCCAACTCCAACAGATGATGAACAGTGCCGACCTTATGCAAACTTTGAAGTAACCATCAATGAAGGTCCTAACGAACCGGAACCCAATAATCCATTTGTAGCTTGCGAAGGAGAACCGGTTATTTTTTCGGCACCTCCAGGTTATGATTATTTATGGGCAACGGATGCGGTTTTGCAAGAGGTAAGGGTGTTTAACAATACCTCATTACCCGTTACCATTACCGATGAAAATGGCTGTTCACAAACCTTAACTTTTGAATCGCAGATTGTAGAGGCTCCGAATGAAGAAACACCTTTGACCATAAGTTATTGTCCAGATGACTTTGCCCCGCTTTTTCTAGTGGCTTATGAAGGCTATACTTACTTATGGGAAGACGGATCAACTGAACAGATTATTGAAGCGGATGCACCAGGAGTTTATGTGGTAACCATTAGCAATGAAAGTGGTTGTTCGCAAGATATATTTTTTGAAGTTAACTTTGGTTTGAATGAACCGCAACCTCAAGCGGTAAGTATTTGTGCTGGTGAAACAATTTCCTTAACTGCACCAGATGGTTATACTTATTTTTGGCAAAATGGCTCCAATGAACAAAGCATTGAAGTGAGCAGCCCGGGTAATTATGTTGTAACAATCATTGATTCAGAAGGTTGCGATCAAGAATTATTTTTCACCGTTAATGAAGGTGGTGATTTAGATGAACCCAATCCACTTCCAATAGAAATTTGCGAAGGTGAAGAAGTTATGCTCCAAGGTCCTGTAGGTTATATGTATTTATGGTCTGATGGCTCTACAGGTCCATCTATCACAGTAAGCACGAGTGGTATGTATACTGTAGAAATTTCGGATGATAGTGGCTGTTCGCAAATCCTAAATTATATAGTAAATATTATAGAATCACCCAACCAACCACAACCCGAACCCATCATAGCTTGTGAAGGAGAGGTGGTCAACTTACAAGCTCCATCAGGCTTCTCTTACCTTTGGGAAGACGGCACTCAAGCATCCAACCTAAATGTAACAGAAAGTGGAAACTATAAGGTGACTATAACTAATGGATGTGAACAAGTGTTGGCTTTTGAAGTTATTTTCCAGCCATTACCAAGCATTTCATTTCAAACAGTAGACCCAACAATTTGTGGGGCAAATAATGGCATGATACAGTTAACCTTTACCGGAATTGCCGACGGAATATATGATTTAAGATACAAAGGCGGCTTCTTTAATAATATTCAAGTAAATAATGGATCGGCTACCATAAATGATTTAATGCCAGGCATTTATAACTTTATCGTTATTGTTGATGATAATGGTTGTGAAGCCATAACGGATGGTTTGATTGAAATTAATGAATCGGGTCAATTGTTGCCTCCGCCATCTTTAAGTTCAAGTAGTATTTTTTGCGAAAGTAACAATGTTGAAACGATTATGGCGGTTGGTGTACCTTTTGCCAACTTTACGTGGTATAGTGATGCCAGCTTAACGCAAGTATTGAATAACGGCGCATACTATTTAGCTAATGGTACAAACGAAACTGTTTATGTAACACAAACAGTAGTGGGCAGCTGCGAAAGTGAAGCACTTGAAGTTAACCTAGTTTTTAATCCAGCAGTTAGTTTAGACAGCCAGTCTTATGAAGTTTGTGCCGATGAAATTGGTTCAGATATGGCGACTGTTGATTTAACTATTTATGAAACAGAAATTGGTGATACCGGCGGAATTTGGATGGATGAAAATGGAACTATTGTTGAACCGGCAAACTATCAATTCAGCAATCAAGCCATTTTATCTTACCAAATAAATAATGAAAATGGATGTGAAGCAACCGCTGCAGTAAAGATAAAAGTGAATACCGTTATACCGAAAACCATTAACAATGCACGATGTACTTTTGAAAATGGTAACCTGATTAACTTAGTAGCATTTGCGGTGATTAATGGTTTGCCTGAAAATGGAACGTGGTCAACTAATGGTGTTGAAATTGATGAACCAGAATTGTATATCTTAATAGAACCAATACAAATTTTTAAATATGACTATGTTGACGACAACGGTTGTCCCAATCAATTGACTGCTAATATAACTTTAGAGCAGGCACCAGTTATTCAGGCTAAAGCAGTTTGTAACGGAACCGGAAATTTTGACGAGTATTTTATTGAAGTGATCTTAACCAAAAACATTACTTATAATGATGTTTTGGT
The DNA here is from genome assembly GCA_938023075.1 of uncultured Chitinophagales bacterium. GTDB lineage: Bacteria > Bacteroidota > Bacteroidia > Chitinophagales > JAHDHT01 > CALHDG01. The sequence goes on along the minus strand of CALHDG010000002.1, from coordinate 1,573 downwards.
TACCGATGGCAATACAGTGGAAATGACTTCAGGAAATGGAGTTGTAACTTTCGGTCCATACCCACATAGTGGGGAAGGATTAGAGCTTACCACCATTGAAGCCTACTTCGCAGGAACAACCGGTTGCTCAATGTTTGTGGATGTATTGGAAACTTATTGTCCGCAACCAGCACCTTGTAATTGTTCGAATGCGCCAAATGCCGGTACAATATTAGCGCAATCGGAGCCGGGCAGTTTTAATTTCGTGGAGTACCAACAAAACTATGTATTAACAGATGCCAATGGAAACATTGTACAAAGTAATCATACTGGCTTATTTTCAAATTTAGAAAATAATAGTTATAACGTTTATGCTATTAATGCAGATGAAGTAGACGCCATCTTATTGGTGCCTGCTTTATCGACCGCAACTAATATTAGTAGTTTTATCCCAAACCGTGCATATGATGGTTTATGTTACACCATAGAAGGTCCGGCAAATTATGAAGTGGCTTGCAATTGCTTTCCAATTACATGTGCTGAAATAGGTAATATTCATGTTTCTGAAAAAGTATGTGAAGGAAACACTTTTGATATAGCTGTAGGAGGAATACGAAACATTTTCCAAACAGAAAATAATGAAGCGGACTTTGATATTCTATTTGGTTATTACAATGGTATTGTGGCTTTGCCCGATCCCTATAACAATCCACCAGATGGATTGTTTAATGGAGGAAATGGGCTTAGCCCAATTGGAGAAACTGTAAGTTTAAACGGAATGGGTGCCAATTTATCGGATGGGTTGTACACTATTGTTGCTTACTTATCCGAAGCTCCTGCCGAAGCAAATTGTCGTCCAATGGTGCGGCTGTTTACCGAAGTGTACGATGCACCGGAGTTGAACCCAACCGCCAATCCTATTTGTGAAGGTACAACAGGTACGCTCACGTCAGCTGTTTCAGGTGGTACTTTTCCTTATTCAATTCAATGGACGGATGTTAATGGAACAAACTATCCGACCCAAAATTTTACCATTCATTTGGCTACACAAGCGCATGCAGGTACTTATCAAATAAGTGTTACCGATGTTAACGGATGTGCTTCATCAGAAAATGTAGAAGTTACTGTTGTAGAAAATAGCACTGCACCATATGTACCCGTTGAAGTGTGTGAAGAAATTCCAGGTGGGGCGGTTGAGGCGACCGTTAATTTAAATGAGTTTGAAGTTTTAATGAGCGCGCCAGGTGGTTTGTGGAAAGATCGTTCTGGTAGTATGGTAACTGATCCTGAAAATGTTTTTCTTGCTGGTAGTAACCCCTTCCGTTTTGATTATAGCTTACCTACACAAGGGAATTGTGAACAATCGCAAGTCATGATTATTGAAATTAATTCAATAGAACTTACACAAGATATTCGCTCAACAGTTTGCAGAGAAAGAGCCGGTTCATATGATTTAACTGCTTTTGAAAATCAAGTAGATTTAAGCAATGGCGTTTGGTTTGATACGAATGGAATGTTGGTAGAAAATATCACTGCGGTCAATTTAATGGATGAGCAACAATTTATATATGTTGTTCAAGATGACAATGCTTGT
>CALHDG010000001.1 GCA_938023075.1 uncultured Chitinophagales bacterium | reverse complement strand
CAACTATTCATACAACCACTAATTTTTATTTTGATGGATTTATCTTCCAAGTATTCAGGAAATTCATCCCGAACCAAAGCTTCTAAACGCTTTGCTAAACCTGTACTATTAGTTACCCCCAAATTACAAGTATCCGTTCCCGGGCAAGCCGTTACATCTGCCAAACTATCAAAACCCGGTTCTGCCAAACCCAATGCATCTAAAGCTACAAATAATTCGGGCAAATGGTCTGGATGAACAAAACGCAACAACAAACCTTGATTTAAGGTAATTCTAATATCATCGGCAGCATATTTTTTGACTATTGGTGCTAAAGCTCTTGCAGTATCTGAGCTTAAATCGCCCAACAACACTTTTATAAAAACACCTTTATACTCGCTTTGTTTTTGGTTATAAATATTGGTTTTTAAGAAAAGATTGTACTTGGCTTTGTCCGCTATTTCAACAGCAGTAGGTTCAACATATTCAGGTGCTTTGGCATGTTCTATGATGTTTTCGTCAATGGGATAAGACTGGTGTTTAATGGATTTCATTTGCTCGTTTACCAAAGCCATAAAACCGTCAATGCCTAATTTCTTCACCAGAAATTTCATTCGGGCTTTGTGTCGTTTTTCGCGTTCGCCGTGTTTGTCAAACACGCGCAAACCCGCTTCCATAAAGGGAATAATTTTGTCGGTAGGAAGAAACTCGTGAGCTGTCGGTGCTTGTATAGACTGTGCCCCCAAGCCTCCGCCTACGACAACTTTAAACCCTTTTTCACCCTTTTCATTAATTTTAGGAATAAACCCAAAATCGTGAAAATAAGTGTAGGCTGTATCTTTATCGCTGCTGCTAAAAGCAGGCTTAATTTTACGTCCCATTTCCTGACAAACCGGATAGCGCAAAAAATAATATGCCGTTGCGTGGGCATACGGTGTAATGTCAAAAGGCTCATCGGGGTCAATACCTGCCTCAACCGAAGCCGTTAAATTACGAACCGTGTTGCCACAAGCCTCTCTGCCCGTTAAACCTGCCGAGGTTAAGCCTACCCAAACATCCGGCGTATCTTTCAATTTAACATAATGCAATTGAATATCTTGCCGGGTAGTTAAATGCAAGTTGCCTGTTGCATATTTGTCAGAAACTTCGGCGCAAGCTACTAATTGTTCGGCAGTAATTTTACCATATGGTATTTTTATACGGAACATTTGTACACCTTGTTGCCGTTGCCCATACACACCGCGCGTTAAACGGTAGAGCTTAAACTTTTCTTCATCCTCTTTACCGGTCGTAAATTTTTCAATTCGTTCCTTCAATTCAACAATATCTTCCCTATCGGCTTGTGGAATTTTTACCTTATCTAATTTCATTATTCTATTATTTTGTAATTAATAATTTCTATTTTTTTGAGCAACCTATTCCGCATTACTTAACATACGGACATAAAAAAAGCCTTCCAGAAATCTGAAAGGCTTGTTATATGGTAAAGTAAATAGGTTACCTACATTATATCATCGTTTTCAGAAATTTGAAAAGCATACAACAACAACAACAACAGCAACAACAACAAATTGTTGACTTTATAAAATTTGAACTGTTGTTATTTATTTTCATTTATCTGAATACCATGTTTTGATTCAGTTGTAAAAGTAAAGGGCTTAGTTCTATTTTGCAAATTTATTTTTCAGAAAAGTGAAATTTTGTTGAAATTGGTATTGATATGACATTCTCTAAGGAATCTTATAGTTTATCCATACAGTCAAGTTCAATGTAGCAAACAAGAGTATAGAATATTCAGAAATTTGTATATTTGAAATTAAATTGAACCAATGAAAACATTGATATTTGCTTTAATATTACTCACTTCCTTTTCAGCATACGCACAAAATTGGGCATTATTAGATACCACTTCGTGCTCAACCGGGTTTTCAAGTTTAGGCGCTTCGTTTTCCTTAGAACAGAAAAGAGGTTTAATAGGAGAACACACTGATGTTAATAATGAAAATTTTGAGACAAAAATACTAATTGGCTCAAAAATTAACGGAGTAGAAGAAGGCTCTTTTGAAGTAATAACCGGCATAGAAACACAAGCCTCTTTACAATCTTTTCAACTTTATCCAAACCCAGCAAATAACTATATTAACTTAACTGTAAATGGTTTTCATTTAGGTTCTACTTATTCAATTGTAGATATTAACGGACAAATGAGCGCTAATGGCGATTTGTCAAAACAGACAATTAACATTGGTCATTTGGAACCGGGTATTTATTTTTTCAAGGGAATTTCTAAACAAAAGACTTTCACCTTAAAATTTTTAAAACAAGACTTTTAATTTTTAAGGGATGGTACTTGCTAATTTTTATACCGTTATAATCAATAATCTGTATCTTGTAACTTATTAGGTAACAATATTAGCAATTTATGTTTCTTGTTTTAAAAAAATCACGACAACACTTTTTCATTCTTATAAAATTAATACTACTAATAATTTTAGTTGGATGCTTGGTTGCAAATCAAGCACAAGCTCAAAATATTGAAACCCAATTGATTGAAAACTTGATGGCAGAAACCCCCATCTTAAGTGATTTGCATCAACTCTGCGATGTAATTGGGGGAAGGGTTACGGGTACAGAACCCAATGAACGATCAGTAGAATGGGCAGTGAAAAAGTTTGAAGAAATTGGCGTAGAGGTTTGGACGGAAGATTTTGAAATGCCTCGAAAATGGGCGGAAAAATCTGCCAAAGCAACCGTAACCGGCGGAAGTAATTGGTCGCCGCGCATTGCCTGCCGGGCTTTTAGTACCGGCACACCCAAAGGTGGTTTATCAGCAGAGTTGATTTATGCCGGTAATGGAACCACCGATGAATTTGAAGCCTTAGGCGAACGTGTCAACAATAAATTTGTATTGGTCGCCACGCCAGTAATGGAAAACTTAACCTTGTTGTTTTTAGAATACATTAATGCAATAGAAATTGAAAGCAATGCTAAAAAGTTAGGCGCATTGGGCGTGGTTTATATGTCATCAAGAGAGAAGAAATTGTTGTACCGGCACTTAACTTCATATGGCGTAAAAAATGATATGCCGATGATTGTAATGGCAAGAGACGACGCTACCCGCTGCCAACGCTTGTTAGAAAATGGCAAAACGCTCAATTTAAATATAGAGTTAGATGTGATAGACGAACCGGCTTACATCGCTAAAAATGTAGTTGCCGAAATTAAAGGCAGTGAAAAACCAGATGAGGTAATTATTATGGGCGCACATTTAGACAGTTGGGGTTTGGGCACCGGTGCCAATGATAATGGTTGCAATGTTACTATGACGATGGACATGGCTCGACAATATAAAAAGTTAGGCATCGCTCCAAAAAGAACCATTCGTTTTATTTTGTGGAATGGCGAAGAACAAGGGATGTTTGGTTCACAAGCTTACACGCAACAACATAATATGAACGATGTGAAATTAACCCTAACGGTTGATATTGGCAGCGGTAATATTGATGGTTTTTTCACTAATAGTCGCCCCGAATTGCAAGCGATGCTCAATCAATATTTAGAACCCTTAGACAGCTTGGGACCTTTTGAACATACCGATGCCGTTATTGTTGGTACAGATAATTACGACTTTTTTGCGCAAGGTGTACCCAATTTAGTGGCTAAGCATGATGTGTATAACTATTGTGCCGATTATCATTCTGAATCGGACACTTATGATAAAGTAAACGCCCTCAATTTAAAACACAATGCCACCATTATGGGTTTGCTGACTTGGCAATTTTCGAATGCCGAAGGTAAATGGAGATTTAAAAGACACAAACGCAAAAAAATTGAAAAAGCCATTGAAACCTACGACTTGCAAAGTGGTATGCAAGCCTTAAACCTTTGGGACGGTTGGGTCGATAAAAGCCGGGGGCGGAAGTGAGATATTTAAATATTTTTCATTGTACATCGAGTACAAGGTATCTTCTTCTTAAAATTAAACAAAAACAATTAACTTTATCACTATAATTTTAAAAATTATTAAGAATAAAGGTAAGCCGGACCAATTCCCCTTCGCTTGCGAAGGGGTGGGCTTTTCGAAAGAAAAGGTCGGGGTAGTCGAAAGCCAAAACCAGGATGTTTTTCGCAAAAAAAGTCGGAGTAGTTAAACCATAAAAAGAAAATATATGAACGAATTAGAACGCCGCCAAAAACACTTATGCAACTTAGTAGATGGTTATAGTTGCCAATCGCCACCATTTGAACCAACAGGACCTAACCCAATTTACAGCTTTTACGGATTGATCAATGAACTTTCTTTTGTGCCATTACCAGAACAGAGTCATTAATTATAATATTGATTTGATTATGCGAAGTATTATTGTTGGTTTAATATTTTTCTCGCTGCACAGTACAGCTCAAAATGAAATTTGGAATAAACTAGTAGTAACAGAGCCTGCAAGAGCTCAATTTGCAGTCACAAAAATGGTGATTGGCAAATTTAATGATAAATACGTAGCCAGTATAGTCGGTGGTAATGAAAACGATTCAACTGCTGCTCAACTTCAATTATACAAATACAACGAATTTGATGAATTAATTTGGGAAAAGAGAATAGCAGAAACCGAAAACAATAGCGAGTTAGTTACGCTTTTCGTATTTTCAAATGATAGCAAAGACAACATATATTTAGGATTTAGCTTTACAAATGAAATTTTTATTGATGGTGAAAGATTTTTATCTGTAGGAAATTCCGATGCTATATTACTCAAAGTTAATATAGATGGTGATATGGTATTCTCGAAACAATTTGGGGGACACTGCATAGATCAAGTAAATGAAATCTACACTGATGAAGATAATCACATTTATGTAGGAGGATTATTTGGTTATTTTGGATTTGATACAGATTTAGATTGCAATGTCCAATTTGAAAATAAATTCTTTAAAACCGACAATTATTCAAATGGAAATTATTTTATTGTCAAATTAGATTTTGATGGAGAGCTATTATGGCATCATACCGGAGGAGGAAATGGCTTTGATGCTTTGCACCATATTGATATTCAACAAGACTACCTTTATTTGGCTGGTACAAGTTCAAGTATTTCAAAAATCTACTTAGATCATTTTACGATGAATACGCCTAAAAGCTTCAATCGTTTCATCTTTATTGCGCAGCTTCATATTGCGACAGGTGAAATTTCTTGGGCGAAATATACAGGTACTTCAGGAGCACTGAATACTGTTAGTAATACAGAATTAAAATCCTCTGGTTCAACTATTACCTTATTAGGCACCATCAGTACCGGTGAAAATGGAAAAGGCAACCACTTAATGATAAAAGATGCTGAACCCCTCATTTGGAATGGTTTTGGTGAACCAGATTATTTTTTAATTAATTATGATACCTTAGGCAATGTAAATTGGACCAGGCAAGGCTTACATACAGGCAGAGATAATGTAGAAGATTTAGTAATAGACCATAAAAACAACCATTATGTAGCCGGTTATGGCAATAGCAATTTTATTTTTAATAATGATACAATTGCAACTCAAGGCAGCAACGATATCTTCATAGCCTGCTACAACTTTAAAGGCGAAGAACAATGGATAAAAACCGCCGGTGGCAAAAGCAACGATACTGCCAACAGTTTAGCTTTAGACATGCGTGGGCGTATATACGTTTGCGGCGGCACCGCCAGCCACCCCACCACCTTCGGCGATATTACTGTTAACCCACCACACCCCAACAATTTATTTTTAGCCCGCTTAAGTAATGATACTATTGTTGGTATTGACCAAACAGCATTAACCACAACAACAAAAATCTATCCTAACCCGGCAAGCGAGCGGCTGTGGCTTAAACCAAATAAGGAACATCTCCAAATTGATCAAATCACAATTTTTGATACGCAAGGCAAAAACATCTTACACCATCTAAGCATAAAAAATTATAGTATAGCAGTTGATTGGCTACCGGCAGGCATCTACTTTTTAACAATCAAATATCAAAACAACAAGCAAGAGATTATAAAATGGTGCAAGCAGTAATGGCGACTATTCAGACCTAACAGGTTTTTTGAAACCTGTCAGGTCTACAAAAATTTATTAATTTCACCCCCTTATGGAAACCTTCCTCAATTTATTAACCAGTTTAGTACCGGCAGCTTTAGCTGTATTTTTTCTTATTGCGGCATACATGGCAACCAATTGGATGTTTAACCGCGGTACTTCAAAACGCAGAAGAGGCAGTGTGACGCAACAAATACTGTTGTCGCTAATTGTAATGATCGGTATAATTATGATTATCCTCAGCCTACCCATTAGCACAGCAACCAAAGGGCAAATTACCAGCCTAATCGGTATTGTGTTATCGGCAGCGTTTGCTTTAAGTTCAACTACTTTTTTAGGCAATGCCTTAGCCGGTATTATGAACCGTTCTATTAAACATTTACAAGTGGGTGATTTTATAAGAGTACAAGAGTATTTTGGAAAGGTGTCCGATTTGGGTTTGTTTCATACCGAAATACAAAACGAAAATAGAGATTTAACTACCTTGCCTAATCTGTTGTTAGCTACCAATCCGGTTCGGGTAATTCGCAATTCCGGCACCATCATATCAACAACCTGTTCTTTAGGCTATGATGTGGGCAGAAAAAAAATTGAAGCCTGCTTATTTGAAGCGGCTGAAAAAGCAGGTTTGACCGATCCTTTTGTATACATTACAGAGTTGGGCGATTTTTCGGTTGTGTATAAAATACATGGCTTATTAGCTGATACCGAACGCAACATTACTGCCACTTCGCGTTTAAATGCGATGGTGTTAGATGCACTACACGCTGCCAAAATTGAAATTGTTTCTCCTACTTTTATGAATCAACGACAGGTTGGTGATACGGTGTTTATTCCGCGCAAAGAAAGATCTAAAGATTTTATTATGGATTCTGCCCCAGAATCTTTAATTTTTGATAAGGCACAACAGGCAGAAACCTTAGAGAAGAAACAAGAACGGGTAGTGAGTTTAACCGAAAACATTGCAACAATGAAGGCAAAACTAAAAGATATCGATAATCTGGAAGAAAAGGAAAAAACCAAAACCCGTATTACCAAATGGGAAGAAATGCTAAAAAGAACCCGCGAAAATATTAAAGAAGAAAAAGAAAGACTGAAAGAGAAGGATTAGAACGGACTAATTACGAATTCGAACAAGTTAAATTGTACACTAAAAATTGCTGCTAGCACTGTTGCATTAAATTAAATATAAAATCCGCGCAGATTTTCGTAAGTAGGCAAGTACTAGCAATGAAATTTACGCGTTATAACCACATGTTTTTATTTTATTTCAATTTCAATTTCTTCCGGTATTTTCAAATAATAAACACTTGAATTTTATGTTTTCCTTTCTGGAAAATACTTTTCGGAATTGACTCAGTTTGTTTAAAAATCGGAATTTTTAATATATCGACATAATATTCTTTCGTTTCGTTTGGATTCAGTTCAGAGCTTAAAATATGATTTGTCGCTTGACTTGTCAATTCCAGATTATTTGAATCTATAATTGACACCCAGCAAGCCGCCCGCCCTTAACCAAAATTTTATATTGTAATTTAATATATTCCCCCCAAATTGTCCAAATAAAAACTTGGTGGTTTTGTTGCTGGTCGCCCGAAATTACAACCGAAACCGCATGGTGTTTTAGTCCTTGTTATGCATAGTATATATTCTTATACGTTTTTATGTTATTTAATTCTACTCCTTTCTCAAGTTCTACTTCCTCTAAGTCGTAGTCATCTTGAAGTCCAAGCCAAAATTTAGCTGAATTATCAAAATATTTACTCAATCGTAAAGCTGTGTCTGCTGTAATCCGTCTATTTCCTTTTATTATTTCAGAAATTCTAGTCTGTGGAATTTTTAAGTCTTTTGATAATCTGTAAGCAGTTATTTCTAATGGAATTAAAAATTCTTCATTTAATACTTCTCCAGGATGTATGTTTGCCAATCTTTTCATTTTAAATATTTTAGTGATAGTCTGTTATTTCAACTTCATTTGCATTTCCTTTGTTCCATTTAAAAATAATCTTTTCAAATCCTCGTTGTCCGAACTTTCTAAGTCTTTGTTGTCCTAACTTTTCGAATCTTTGCTTTGCCGAATTTTTTCTATTCCTTGTTAACCAAACTTTCTTATCAAAAGTTTTTTTCTTTACTGAAATATAACGTTAAGTGTAAACGACGTGCGGGCTTAGAAGCATTAAACTTGGCAGACCGACTGCATTTAATCTATGTTTTAAAGTCTCCAATTACAAGTGAAACCCGCATGTTGTTTTACACAATGTTACTTGCTGGCGCTCTGCC